>JAGWLE010000005.1 GCA_028864955.1 Patescibacteria group bacterium
AAAACTGCCGGTTTTTTGGAAGTCGAAACGCCGACTTTGGAAACAACGACCGGCGGGGCAGAAGCCACACCATTCAAAACGCATCACAATGATTATGACATGGACGTATTCCTGCGCATCTCCGTTGGCGAATTGTGGCAAAAACGTCTCTTGGCCGCCGGTTTCCCGCGGACGTATGAGATCGGGCGCCTCTATCGTAATGAGGGCACCAGCTTGGAACATGCCCAGGAATTCACGAACCTCGAATTCTATGCCTCCTACATGTCGTTCGACGAGGGGATTCGATTTACGGAGGAGCTGATCAAGACTGTCGCCCGTGAAGTATTCGGCACGCTTGAGTTCGGCGTTGTCGGTTCAAAGAGCCAGGCGGTCAAGCCTGGCGTCATGTTCACACTCGAAGGAAAATGGCCGCGCATTGATTACGTTGAAACAATCGAAAAAATGACCGGCGTGCAGGTGCTTACATCCAGCGAAAAAGATATGGAGGCAAAGTTGCGCGCCCTCAAAGTTGAATTTGACGGCAAGAATAGGGAACGGCTGACTGATACGCTCTGGAAGTATTGTCGCAAGCAGATCGTAGGACCGGCCTGGCTGGTCGGTCACCCCAAACTTGTGTCGCCGCTGTCGAAAGCTGATCCTCTGAACCCCGAAAAGACGCTACGCGTGCAATTGATCCTGGCCGGCGCCGAAATGACGAACGGCTTTGCCGAACTCAATGATCCGCTTGACCAGCGCGCGCGATTCGATGAACAGGAGAGGCTGATCCAGAAAGGCGACGCCGAGGCTATGATGCCAGATGATGAATTTGTCGAAATGCTCGAACATGGCATGCCGCCCGCATTTGGTTTTGGGACAGGGGATAGGTTGTTCGCGGTCCTGGCGGGCAAGCCTCTGCGCGAAACCCAAATGTTCCCCCTCATGAGGCCGAAGTGAGGTGAGTGAGGTCAGACCTAGCTAGGTCGGACCTCACTCGCTAGAATGCTTGATTGTGGTCTATTGATGCCCAAATAGTCCTTAAAGCTAGAGAATTCATATTTCTTGGATTGTTCAAGTGCTTTGCAGAGCATCACAATCAATTCGTTCGTATCCCTTGGTGTCTCTTTTGACCGATAAGGATTGAGATGAATGTAATTTAACAATATTTCGAAGTAATCTTCGTCGTCGACGTATTTTGATTTATAACCACCTTGCCAGATCGTACCTGAATGTACGTATTTCTTATTGAAGTAACATGAATATGAAGTCCCTAATTTTTGCATAAATCGTGATGTTTGTATTGGTGAGATCTCGCAGATAGCGATATGAAAATGGTTTGGCATTAGGCAATAAGCAATAATGTCCACGAGATTTTTACGTCTCGGGATTAGAAAAATGTTTTCTGAAAGTGAATACATGTTAAATGGCACCTCACTATTTGCTATATATAGAACTTTAAGCATGCGCCAATAGTCCTGTTCATTTTTGAAGACGTCAGCTTTGTGTGCTCCTCGATTATAAATATGCAAAAATCTTTTCTTCATGGATAATTGGCTCGCATAATACATGATTTAGATAAAATCCGCATAAAAAAAAGTTAAAATCCTGCTGAACCAGCGAGGTCCGACCTAGTCAGGTCGGACCTCGCTGGTTATCCCCATCTTATCCACTGTCATGAGGCTTGTGCGCCGACGTCAAAGTGGGATAGAATAGCCATCAAGTGGGAAGAAGTGGGACGATGAAGGTTGGGAAAATCTCTTCGCTTGGAGCGTAGAAGAAATTCTCGACTTCACGAACACATATTCCCGCGGGCATATGTTTTTGTATGTTAATCGGGCAATACGTTCACACTATCGACGACAAGAACCGCCTCTCCCTGCCTGCCAAATTTAGACAGGAAATGGGTAAGAAGGTGGTTGTGACGCCCGGACTCGATTCCTGTCTCTTCATCTTTACATTGAAGCAGTGGGAGAAGATTTCCGAACGTCTGTCGGTGAATGAAAGCTCGATGCTGCAGGCGGACAATCGCGGCTTCAACCGCTATCTCCTCGGAGGCGCCGTTGAAGTCGAGGTTGATGCAGCCGGTCGAATGCTCTTGCCAGAACATCTTCGCGATCGAGCGCGCTTGAAGCAGAAAGTTGTCTTCATCGGCGTGCGCGACCGGGCCGAGCTCTGGGACGAGGAAACCTGGAACAAGTATCAAGGCGATGTTGCCGGCAAAGCCGACCAGCTCGCCGAGAAGCTTGGACAAGCGGGTTTGATCTGACATGCGCGCCACACATATGGGAAGTGTTCACGTACCAGTACTTTTACATGAAATCGTCGAACATCTGCTGAATGGCTCGGGACGCAGTCTGCGCGCGGCAGATCGCGAGTCAGACAGCGGGCAAATGCCGTGGTTTCTCGATGGAACGTTAGGCGGCGCGGGCCACACCAAGGCTATGATCGACGCCACAAGCGGACGCATAAATGTCATCGGCCTCGATCGTGACGCGGCTGCCATCGAACGGGCAGGCAGGGAACTATCCGGCATCTTCGATAGGCAGGCCGACGGCGGACCGGCGCCAAAGCTCATTCTGGAAAATGAGAATTTCCGGAATCTCGACACTGTCTTGAGCAGGCACGGCGTTCCAGGTGTCGACATGATCCTCTTTGATCTCGGCATGTCCAGCGACGAGCTCGAACATTCCGGCAAGGGATTCAGTTTTCTAGCGGACGAACCGCTCCTCATGACGCTCGGCGATCCGGCAACCTATCAATTCACGGCCAGAGATATCGTGAATGATTGGGCAGAAGACGTCATTGCCAACATCATCTACGGCTACGGCCAAGAGAGATATGCCCGGCGAATTACCCGAGCGATCGTTCGCTATCGTCTCAAGAAAAAGATCGAGACATCAGGCGAACTTTCCGAAATTATCAGGTCGGCTGTCCCAGGATTTTACAGGCGCCTCAAGATTCATCCGGCCACCAAGACATTTCAAGCGTTGCGCATCGCGGTCAATGATGAACTACAGGCGCTGCGTGAAGGTTTGGCCAAGGGCTACGGAACGTTGAACGCGGGCGGACGCATGGCGGTGATTTCATTTCATAGTTTAGAAGATCGCATCGTCAAAGATTTTTATAAAGAACATGCGGATACAGACACTATTCTGACAGGCAAACCTATCACCGCTTCCGCGTCCGAGGTCGCGGCAAATCCTCGGTCCCGCAGCGCCAAGTTACGCATTATTGAAAAAAATAATCACCACATCGAATGACTCGAGCACTTGAAAGAACGTATGATCTGGCCCAGGAATATCGCATGCAGATGGCGTGTCTCATGCTCGGTGCCTGCGCGCTCATCATCTTTATCTACGCTTGGAATGTCTATAGCGTGATTTCACACACGGTTGCCATAGAAAAGATGCAGAAAAATATCGCCGCACTGTCGGCGCAAGTCGATGCCGTTGATCAGGCATTTCTGCAACTATCGAGCAAGGCATCGCCCGATGCTTTGGCCGCCCATGGTTTGAGTGAGGGTCAAGTTACGGCATACATCTCTCCCACGACCTCGCTCGGCGCCTTGTCAATGCGGTCTCATGAACTCTAGCCAGCATCTACGCGCACGCCTGTCATTCGGGTTTATCATCCTTGCCGCCCTATTCTTGGCGGCAACGCTCTACTGGACGCAGCTCATAGAAGGTGACAGTTACGCGGCCAAAGCCGACAAGCAATACGTCAAACCGGTTGGCAGCCTGCTCGATCGCGGCACGATATACTTTGAATCGAAGGACGGCACACGCCCTGCCGCCGCCACGATGCAGAGCGGCTATCTGGTGTACATGAATCCAAGCCAGCTCGGTGATCCGACGGTCGCTTACCAGGCTTTGTCGGGATACTTAACCCTCGATCAGGGCCAATTCATGGCCAAGGCGGCCAAGCCGAACGATCAATATGAGGTCATGGCCGACCAAGTGGATGCCTCGACGGCACAGTCCATCAAGTCCCTGGCCGTGAACGGTATCGGTGTCATGCCTTCCTCCTGGCGTTCGTATCCCGGCGGCAGTCTGGCCGCTCACGAGCTCGGCTTGGTCGGCGAGGACGCACGATCGTCAGCCGTAACCGGCAGGTACGGTCTGGAGAATTGGTATAACAATGTTCTGGAACGGCCCAGCGGCGGCGCGACTATGAATGTCTTCGCGCAGCTCTTTGGCGGCCTGGATTCCGTCTTTGGTGACAACAATGCCAAGGAAGGCGATATCGTCACGACGATCGATCCGACAACCGAACGCTATTTGGAAAAAGTCTTGAACGACACGGAAGCCCGCTGGCATTCGGACGAGATCGGCGGCATCATCATCGATCCGCAGTCGGGCGAGATCGCGGCCATGTCATCGTTGCCGACATTTGATCCGAATAATACAGCGGCCGTGAGCAGTATCAACATTTTTTCCAACCCTTTGGTCGAGCACGTGTACGAGATGGGTTCGATCATCAAGCCCCTGACCATGGCCATGGCGCTCGATACCGGCGCCGAACAACCCGACTCGACATATGACGACACTGGCACGATGACGCTGAACGGCAATACCATCGCCAACTACGACGGCCGAGCGCGCGGCGTCATTCCGATGCAGCAGATCTTGTCGCAATCGCTGAATATCGGCGCGGCCACGATCGCCCTCAAGACGGAGCATGATATCGGCCAGGGCACGATGCTCAAGTACTTCAGCCGTTACGGCCTTGACCAAAAGACAGGCATTGATCTGCCAAACGAAGCGACTGGATTGATCAGCAATCTGACGCCTGGCCCGAACCGGCGCGACATCAGTCTGGCCACGGCGGCTTACGGCCAAGGTATCGCTATCTCGCCCATTGAAACGGTGCGGGCTTTGTCGGTACTGGCAAACGGCGGTTATCTGGTAACGCCGCATCTGGTCAAGGAAATCGACTATAGCGATGGCACCATTCAAAAGATCTCGCCCGTAAAAATCGGACCAATCCTGTCGACGACGACGGTTGACGACGTCAGGCGCATGTTGGTCGAGGTCGTTGATGGCACGATGGCGCCGGTTCATCCGGATATTCACTGGCAAAATTACTCGATAGCTGCCAAGACCGGTACGGCTCAGATACCCGATCACGTCAATGGCGGCTATTATCCCGATCGCTACTTGCACTCATTTTTTGGTTTTTTCCCGGCCTACAACCCGCGATTCCTGGTATTTCTATATCAGATCTATCCCAAAGGCGCCGAGTACGCGTCGGAGACGTTGACGGATCCGTTTAGCACAATTGCCAGATTTCTGATAAATTATTACAACATTACGCCGGATCGCTGAGATCGATTCATGAATCTGATCAAGAAATTCATCATTATGATATTGACCTGGGAAGCCAGGCTCATTCTGAATACATACAAGCCGTTCATCGTGGCAGTCACCGGCAGCGTCGGCAAGACGTCAACCAAAGATGCCATATACGAAGTCCTCAAGCACGAATCACGGTACGTGCGCAAAAGCGAAAAAAGCATGAATAGCGAACTCGGTCTGCCGCTCACGATCATCGGCGCGGCCAACGCCTGGCATAATGCAGTCGGTTGGTCGCGAAATATCATGTTGGGCCTGCGGTTGATTTTGAGACGCCATGAATATCCGGATTGCCTGATTCTGGAAGTTGGCGCGGACCATCCGGGCGATATCCGCAACATCGTATCTTGGTTGAAGCCGGATATCGCTGTCATCACCAAAGTTTCGGCCACGCCGGTGCATGTGGAGTTTTTTTCTTCGCCGGAGCAGGTTTTTGAGGAAAAGGCCTCGCTGGCGGACGGCGTAAAGAAAGGCGGCAAAGTGGTACTGTACGCCGACGATCAAAAAGTCATGTCGATCGCAGAACGGCCCGGGGTCAAAGGCGAATCGGTGGTAACGTTCGGCCATGCCGAAACGGCAACAGTCAAAGGGTCGCTGTATGAGATCCGCTATTTCGAAGCTGACGGCCAGAAGGCGCCGACAGGTTTCATGTGCACGCTCTCGGCGGCTGGCACGTCATATCGGTTGGCGTGCGCCGGCATGATAGGCGAGACCTACGAGTATCCATTGCTGGCCGCGGCGGCAGTGGGTATCGCCCGCGGCATCCCGCTCGAACGGATCGTGCAATCGCTCTCGGCCTACAAAGCGCCGCCGGGCCGTCTGAATATCATCGCCGGCGCCCATGGCTCGACGATTATCGACGATACCTACAATTCTTCGCCGGATGCGGCCTTGGCGGCCTTGGATGCCCTGGCATCTGTCGAGGCCGCGACCAAGGCGGCCATCCTCGGCGATATGATGGAGTTGGGCAAGTATTCGGCTGAGGAACATCGTCGCGTCGGCCAAGCGGCGGCGCGTCTGGTAACGAAATTGATCACGGTTGGCCAGCGTTCGCGAGTCACGGCCGATGAGGCCTTGAATGTCGGTTTGGCCAAAAAGTCGGTACAGTCATTTGATTCCGCCGATGAGGCGGCGCGCGCCGCCTTGCCGCTGGCCAAGTCCGGCGCGGTCATTCTGGTCAAAGGCTCCCAATCCATGCGCATGGAGCGCGTCGTCAAGGCGCTGATGGCCGAGCCCGACAAGGCTCCGCTGGTGTTGGTCAGACAGGAACAGCAATGGCTCGGCAAAAAATAACGGGCGCCAGCCGGCAGCTCCAGCGCCACTGATAAAATCTTGTCGATCGGAAATAATGTGGTATCGTATGCAACACGGCCCTATCGTCTAGCCTGGTCTAGGACACAGGATTCTCAATCCTGGAACCGGGGTTCAAATCCCCGTGGGGTCACCCGACCAAAAATCACCAAATTCATTTTGGTGATTTTTGTGTCATTGGGGCTACGGGGATTTGAAGCCTTGTTGAGATTTTTCTGAGTACGAAGTACGATAGAAAAATCCAACAAGGGGACTGGTCCTGTAAGGACCAAATCCCCGTGGGGTCACAGGTTTTGTGGTAAGATTTGGCTATGAAAAAATTTCTCAAGATAGTGTTCGTGCTGATAGCTGTCGCTATTCTTTTTTTTGTTGCTCTTGCCCTGATAGGTTATTATCATCAGCGTACTCTAACAACTCCTTCTTCGCAGAAATCTGCAGGTACTACTCTCGTGGCTGATTCAGATTGGCTCAGCTATTCGAATGTGGATTTGGGATATAGCATAAAGTATCCGCCATCCAAAGATCATTTTAAGGAAAACATAATATACGGCGATCCTCGTGAGGTCGTGTTCTACTATGATTCTGGAAAGATCCAGGGCAAGAATCAGGTCGACAGGTGGTCAAAGCAGAACTGTGATATCTTGTATCCAAAACTCAATATCAAACCAAACTCTGAGATGCGTGTCGGGGATCTATCTTTCTATTATGGTTCTGTACTTAACACATATTCATCAGGTGTGACTATGTATGACGGGGTAATGGCTACTGTCCCTGGCACTTTCCCTGATGGAAGTTGCATGTTGCTTCACTTTATTGCAGCGAACGCTGATGGCTCTAGTATGACCGATACTGAATCTGAAGATCCTGGTAATGTTTTGTATACGATGGCTAGCACCGTAAAGCTTTTAGCGGCTGGGAGATAAAAGGATTGAGTTCACTGATGGCAGAATTTATTTGTTCCGATTTATTAATCAGTTCTGAAAGCCACACTAGTGGGTCACCCGACCGACGTTCAATTGACAAATACTAGATAGATGTTGTAGCCTTGTCGAGGCTGCACAGATTGAAATTCTGAATAACTTCCAACCGACAACAATCATTAAACGTCCCTTGGGACATCCCTCGGGACAGAAAGGAATCAACGCGTGTTGCGAAACAAGTCGAATCGGTCAAAAAAGTCAGATCAGTCACGAAAAACGCGGAAACGCATACAGAGATTTCCCATCCGGAGCGGCGCGATGGTTCTGTTGGCGCGGCGAAAAAAGGAGGACGGCCAGAGCGCGCCGAAGCCATACGAAGCCGGCAGCGAAAGATCGGCGTGTAATGCCTATTTCCGCGAGATCAGCGGGCCGCTGCTGACGCCTGAACAAGAAGTTGCACTCAACGCGCGAGTCCGGCAGGGTGATACGGCGGCGCGAAGCCGCTTCATCACAGCCAACCTGCTCTTCGTGGTCAA
Source organism: Patescibacteria group bacterium (assembly GCA_028864955.1). Taxonomy (GTDB): domain Bacteria; phylum Patescibacteriota; class Minisyncoccia; order Phycocordibacterales; family PALSA-1337; genus C7867-002. The sequence continues at coordinate 8,095 of JAGWLE010000005.1, forward strand.
GATCGCCAGAGATTACGAGGGACTCGGTTTGCCGCTCGAAGACCTCATCGGCGAGGGCAACATCGGCTTGATCAAAGGCGTCGAGAGGTTCAGATCAGGCATGGGCGCCAAGTTTACAACGTACGGCGCCTGGTGGATCAAGCAGGCAATCATTCGGGCCTTGAATAACCACTCGCGGACAATCCGTTTGCCCATCCAGACCCACGCCATCTGCGTCGAGATCCGGATGGCCGAGCGCGTTCTGTATGCCGAGCTCGGCCGCGAGCCGACCTCGCAAGAGATCGCCGACCGGCTCGGCCGCAAGGTCAAGCGTATCGAGCATATCGTGACCATGTCCCAAACGCCCGACAGCATCGATCGGGAAATCGATGGCATCGACCAGACATACAAGCTCGGCGACAGCATTCCCGACGAGCAGGCGCCGATTCCTGGCCACGAAGAGTTCGACGGCGATCTGTGGAAGATCGTCAAGCGCCTGATGCGCCGGATATTATCCGAGCGAGAGCTCACGATCCTGCGGCAGCGTTTTGGGCTCAATGATGGCGGCACCTGCCTGACGCTCGAAGAGCTCGGCAAAAAATTCAGGTTGTCGCGCGAACGCATCAGACAGATCCAGAAGGAAGCCCTCAATAAAGTCCGCACCGCCTATCGCCGCCGTTTTGAGAGCGGCTTGACCGAACATCTCGTCTCACAGCACCAGTAGCCGCTGGTCAGAGGCGACGCCACGGATGAATATGTCCGTGGTTTTTTATACCAACAGCTGCCAGCACCGCCATTATGTTGTATACTTATGCCAGTTTTATCAGCCAGAATACATAATCGCGCACTTACATCGTATGATCACACTTTTCTTGATCGGACGCATTATTTTCGGTTTCTATTGGTTGAGAAACGCCTACCGGCATCTGTGGCACGGTAAAGACATGACGGGTTACGCCGCTTCAAAGGGGGTACCCGCAGCCGGGCTGTCTGTCATGGTTTCCGGTCTCTTGCTCGCCATTGGTGGGCTGTCGATCCTCCTCGGCATCTTTCCAATCATCGGCCTCGTCGCCCTTCTGGTGTTCCTCGTGCCTGTGACCTTCATGATGCATGCCTATTGGAAGGATAGCGACCCACAGATCAAGGCGGTTAACAGCATAAACTTCTATAAGAACCTCGCCCTCATCGGGGCCGTGTTCATGATGTTCGCTCTGCCGCTGCCCTGGTATTTTGCTCTATTTTGAGTAATATAGGGTCATGAATTACGGCATGAAGGATGCTATGAAGCATGGATTGCTACGTGCCTGCTTGATAATCGCGCTGGCCGCGGCGCTGCCGCTTTCGGCGCAGGCGCAATCGTACGGCGGCTACGGCGGTTATGGAGGCGGCTATGGCGCTGGTCGCGGCTACGGCGGCGATGATTTCTACGGACCAAATCCCGTCTATTATCACTTTGGCTCCTCGTACTATCCGGAGCCTCGACCAGAGCCTCGGCCAGAGCCCCGTCCGCAGCCGATACCCGTACCCAGGCCTCAACCATACCCGGTGCCGCAGCCGTACCCGGTGCCAAATCCCTATCCTGTCTATTATCCTCAACCAGTGCCGCAGCCTATCTATATTCCTCAACCCCAGCCGGTGTATATACCACAGCCGCAACCGGTCTATGTACCGCAACCTCAGCCTATCATCATCCAGCAGCCGCAACCGATCGTGATACAGCCGCAACCGATCATCGTGGCAGCACAGGCATATCAGCCGTATCCGGCAAATCCGAGCCTGTCCGTTTCTTGTTCGCCCGATGTGACGACCGTGTATAACACCCGGTTCGTGACGTGGACGGCCTATGTCACCGGCGGCCAGTCGCCGTATCAGTTCTCCTGGAATGGCACGGAGTATGCCCAGGCCAACGGCCTGGCCAGCGCCTATGTCTATTATCCGAGCTATGGATACAAGTCCATGAATGTCACCGTGCAATCGGCCGATGGCTATGCCGCCAGCGCCTCATGCGGCAGCGTAGATGTGATCGATCCGTAAATCTGCTAGTATGAGTCGCATGAACGAAGCCTCCGAGGCGCGCGCACAGCCCGATATTCCCGGGAAATTCCTCAAGCCCTACGATCCGAGCGCGACCGAGATCCGCATATACAAACTCTGGGAGGAGAGCGGTTTTTTCAATCCTGACAACTTGCCGGAGCGCAACCAAAAGGGCCAGCCGTTCTCCATGGTCCTGCCGCCGCCCAATGTCACCGGTACGCTTCATCTCGGCCATGCCTTCGAAGACACTATCCAAGACATTGTCGTGCGCTACAAGCGCATGTGCGGTTTCAAAACAGTATGGATCCCAGGCACGGATCATGCCGCCATCGCCACGCAGTCAAAAGTCGAAAAGGCTATCCAAAAAATGGAGGGCAAGTCACGACACGATCTCGGACGCGAAGAGCTGCTGGCGCGCGTTCGGGAGTTTGCCCGCGCCAGCCACGATACGATCGTTTCGCAGATACGCACCATCGGTGCGTCGATCGATTGGTCGCGCGAAGCCTTTACCCTCGATGAAAAAAGAAGCCTGGCAGTTCGTACAGCCTTTGCCGATATGTATCGGGCCGGCCTGATATATAGAGGTTCACGGGTTGTCAATTGGGATCCAAAGGGACAGACGACGATATCCGACGACGAGATCGAGTACGAACCGCGGAAAGCCAAGCTCTATACATTCAAGTATGCAAAAAATATTCCCATATCCGTCTCGACGACCCGGCCGGAGACGAAGCTGGGGGATACGGCTATCGCTGTCCATCCCGACGATGAACGCTACAAGAAGTATATCGGCGCCGAATACGACGCTGTCTTCGCCGGCGAGCCTATCCACCTCAAAGTCATCGCCGACTCCTCCGTCGATCCGGCATTTGGCACCGGTGCTCTGGGCGTGACGCCGGCACACAGCATCATCGATTGGGAGATGGCGCAGCGCCACGGATTGCCGCTGAAGCAGGTCATTAACGAGTTTGCAAAAATGACCGCCGGCGCCGAAGGCGTCAAGGGCGCCAAGACGGCGGAGGCGCGTGAGGCGGTTGTCGCCTGGCTGGCGGAGAATGGCTTGCTGGAAAAAGAAGAGGTCATTGACCAGAATATCAGCCTGGCCGGACGCACCGGCGGCCTGATCGAACCCCTGCCAAAACTGCAATGGTTCGTGGCTGTCAATAAGCTTTTTGATCATCGTGGCAGGCAGACGACATTAAAGGAATTGATGAAGGACGCGGTGGCCTCCGGCGCCGTGAAGATCATTCCCGGGCGATTTGAAAAGATCTACTTCAATTGGATCGAACATTTGCGCGATTGGTGCATCTCACGGCAGATCTGGTATGGTCACCGCCTGCCGGTTTGGTACAAAGGCGGCGATATCCACGTCGGCACTGACGTGCCGCCAGGCGACGGCTGGTTGCAGGATGAAGACACGTTGGATACGTGGTTTTCCTCCGGATTGTGGACATTTTCGACGCTGGGCTGGCCGGAAAAGACGAAGGATTTGAGCGTATTTCACCCGACGACCTTCATGTGTCCGGGCTACGAGATCTTGTTTTTCTGGGTGGCACGCATGATCTTGATGAGCCGATTTCTCTTGGATCAGATGCCATTCGAGACAGTCTACCTTCACGGCATCGTCAGGGACGCCAAAGGCCAGAAATTCAGCAAGTCCCTGAATAACGGCGTTGATCCCATAGAGATGATCGAGCGGCACGGCGCTGACGCCCTGCGCATGGCCCTCATCGTCGGTGTTGGACCGGGTAACGACTCAAAGTTCGACGAGCAAAAAGTCCGCGGGTACAAGACATTTGCGAACAAACTCTGGAATATCACGCGGTTTGTCTTGGAAAGCTCGGCCAATGCCCCGGGCATGGAGGCAGGCAGCGGCAAGGAAAAATTCAAGCCAGATTTCGGAGATCTCACGCCGGCCGATGCCGAAATCAGCGAGCGACTCCGATCGTTTCTGGCCGAGATCAGCCGCGAAATGGACGAATATAAGTTCTACCTGGTAGGCGAAAAGCTTTACCACTATATTTGGCACGAATTTGCCGATAAAATCATTGAAGATAGCAAGAAAATCCTCAGTGAGGGCGGCGACGCCGAAAAGCGTTCGCGCCTGCGGCTGCTCCACAGCATTTTGGATAAGATGCTGCGGGCGCTGCACCCATTCATGCCATATCTCACCGAGGAGATTTGGCAATCCCTCGGATCGGGACGGCCCCTGCTCATGGTTTGCGAATGGCCATCAGACAAGGCGTGAGCCCGCGGCGGAGCTATCCACAGCGCATCCTCGTCTAATCCGGGTCGAAGCGTTACACTTATGGGTGAACGTATCCGTAACCTTCTTTTTACATGAGGAAATATCTAAGCATCATTCTGGGATTGGCGGTGATTTTCAGCGCCTTGCATATTGTGCGTGCGCAGAGTCCGAGTCCTTCATTGAGTCCTTCACCGTCATCATCTCCGACGCCAACACCGACGCCAACACCGACGCCGACGTCTACGGCCAGCCCGTCCGTTTCGCCGTCGCCAAGTCCGACGCCGACGGCCAGTCCGGGTATCTATCCGCTGACAGGTTGGATGTGGTCGTCGAACATTGGCTGGATCAAGATTGATCCGACCGGCACGGGCAGTGATGTTTCCGCCAACAGCGACGGCACAAATGCCACGCTGGTGGGTTATGCCTGGTCTCCATCCATTGGTTGGATAAAATTCGGCAATCTCTCGGGCATGCCCAATATCGCCGGCCTGCCGAATAGCGGCAATGCCACGGTCAATATACCGACGGGCAGAGTAACCGGCTGGATCCGCGCCTGTGACGGCACGGTCAATTCTGATTGTAACAGCGCGACCAGAACGGACGGCTGGGACGGTTGGATTGAGCTTTCTTCGATACCGTCTGACGCCACCAATTTCTTTCCTTCGCCTGATTCGAGCGGCACAGGCGGCCTTTCTGCCAAGGGTGTGAGCATGAATACGTCTACGGGCGTATTCAGCGGCTACGCCTGGGGCGGCGATGTCGTTGGCTGGGTCAATTTTAACCCGAGCCTGACGCTCGATTCCAGCGGCTGCGGCAGCTCGTGCACGCCGCCAGTGACCTGTCCTGGCAATTGTTCCGGCGGCGGCACGCCTGTCATCACGGCAACCTGCTCATTGCCGCCGACAGCGAATATTCCTGCCGGCCAAACGTCAGTGACTGTCAATGCCAGCATGTCCAATTATGCCGGCGGCACGGCACCGTACGGCACGAATAGTCCGACATCCTTTACATTCAACGGGCCGGGCGGGCCGTATTATGAAACGGTTGATATCCATGATTCCAGTTCGCCTCAGCGCATAGGTTCGGCTGCATGTAATGCCATCACGATTACACAATCCGCCAACACAAACTCATTCAGCCTCAAGGCCGGCAGTACCGCTTCGAATCTGGCCGATCATAAGACACCGGCCACGTATCTCCGCGTCACTCAAGGCAAGAGCTTCATTCTCCAGCCAAATATCGATATCTCACCGTATTCGAAATATGATTACTGTCAGCCTACTGTTGACAAAGGTACATGGGCAACATGGCAGGGTACGTTACTCAGTAATCCGCAATCAGGCCCGAATATCACGGAACCAGCTTCGGAGACTGCGGCTAATCCTACCGGCTTGTATAACTTTAGTATTACATGTACAAGTACTTCTGATCCGAACAATTATCCACCAACGTCCGTATCAGCTTATATAAAGATGGTCAGCGTAAGTGAAAGCGAGCAATAAAAAGACCTCCACACGCTGATCGTGCGGAGGCTGATGGAGGCAAGAGTTCAGTCAGACACTGTTCGGAAAAAAAGACTCTGCGTGCCTGAGTTGATCTCGAAATCGTTTGTGCCCTTATTGTCGCACCAGCCGATTGTCCGGTAATTCTTCCAAACGGAGAAATCGGAACTAAACTGGAGGGACATCGTGCTGCCACGTGTAGTGGTTGTTCGGTAGTGATGTGAGTCAATGGCCTGCAGCTGACCCGGAAATTCCTGTTCGCCACATTGATTGTATGTGCGAGTCAGATTATCCGCCGTCACAGTTATCCAAGCTCTGTTAGTACCCATCGAATACCAACTGCTCAACGTGAGAATATTGGTGCCAATGAGCTGCTTTTGAAACGGCGGCGTGTTGATGTTCAAATCGGAATCGTAAATATATTTCGTATCCCGATCAACGTTTACCATGATCTTAAAACTTTGCAGATCCCAGATCTGGACAATTGGCAATAGCCATGTCGGAGGCGCGTTCGTGACATCGTAGTCCGTAACGGTACCGACGGTTGAAAGATTGTCCGCTTTAATAATCATGCTTTCTGCCGGATAAGACATCCAGCCAGGTTCGGCTGGGAACATGATGCAGATCAAAGTTAGCAACGTTTCTGGCGGAGCATCAGTTTGAACCATTAGATTCAATCCATATCTCGAAAGATCCGCCAAGTATTTTTGGTAATGTGCATACGTCGGGAAATTTGTCGGCGAAGCAAGGTTGCTAACTTGCTTTTTCATCCCGTTGTAGTTTGTGTACTGCCATCCAATACCTGCATACACCGACCGATTGGTCACGATCCAGTCACGCACGTACGTGTAATTGCCGATCGGTAAGGATTCAGGAAGGGAGTTGGTGTCTGGCGGACTGACTTGAGAACCGCCGTCTCCCAAGGGCGTCCGAGATTTTCTCGGAGCGTAATGAAGGGGGACCGGCTGATCACCGGTAACCGGCGAGCTGAACCACGTACCATCGGCGGACACGGTGTCCCTGATGAAGGAGTGATTCTGCGACTGCGCGCTGACTGTCACCATACTGAACGTGAATGCCACGAGTGCGGCACTCACAAGGAAACTGCGAATCGCTTTCATTGACGATTCCTTTCTTGGTTGTGCCGCGTGCACAGAGAAGCGGCGGGTTAGTGCTCTTCACATCGTTGTCAAAGAACAACGCGTCTGAGCTTGCCGGCATAATTATATATGTAAAAGATCCAATTTGTCAAGTTACTGAAAACCAGAGTTATCCCCACCGTCATTCATGCTACAATTATTACGCATTTCCCATGTCTCCGACTCTTGAAACCGCTACGACTGTCTCCCAGACGGCCGTTATACGAT
>JAGWLE010000006.1 GCA_028864955.1 Patescibacteria group bacterium
ATATTCGAGGCCCACCTGGCTGCCCTGCTCGATACGCCCATACCGCCCGATCAAAACCTTATCCGCATCAGCGACGGCGCGCAGATCATTCAGCGCGTGACCGCTCATGTGCAGAGCATGTTCGATGAGGCGGCCGCCCGCCTGACATCTTCGGGGTATGGCGTCGTGTCATACCAAAACGCCGCGCCAAATGCCGACCTGCTGCGCGTGCAATCTCGCCGATCGATCATGTCCGATCATCGCCAATTCAACGAAAGCGGCAGAGAGATCGCCGAGGTCATCAAGAGCTCGCATCTCAATATCGCGGTCTGACGGCACGGGCGTCGCTTCTCGGATAATTTTGAGTTATGATTCAGGCTATGAGTGTGTCATCGCTTTCACAAGCGGCACGAGCCGTGATCGACGGCTACCGGCACTTCCGACTAGGCAGCGCGGTTTCTTCTGTCCCTTATTTCAACAACAAGCGCCTCAAAGCCCGGGCCGCCTTGCGCGCCGTCATCGGCAAAGGCAGCCTCCGCGAAATCCGCGACGAAGCCCACGCGCTGGCCATTCGGAATCACGCCGACATCGATAGATTGGCCGACGGATCCCTCAAAAAACTGCTGACCGACGCCAATCTCGGCCTCGATTGTTCCGCCTATGCCTACTACATCCTTGACGCTGAATCGATCGCCCGGGGCAAAGGTCCGCTGCGATCACATCTCCGGTTTACCCATGCGCGCGGCATTATCGGCAAAATCCGCGCCGGTATCCGGCCGGTGGAAAACTGCGATGTCGCCACGCTTGCCGACGCCGCGAACAGCCGCGCCATAGAGATTCACGACGCCAAACCGGGCGACATGATCACCATGATCAACGACGGCGATGAATCAGAACATGATCATATCCTCGTCATATCTGAAATCGAATTTTCGACGAATGCGCCGCGGAAAATCTCCTACACTCACGCCGTGGCGTATCCTGAGGACGGTGTGTATGGGACCGGGATAAAACAAGGCACGATTGAACTTTCAGACAACTCACTCGCTATAACCGACGGTCTCTGGAACGAGGGCGGATCGGCAGCCGGAGCGGAACGCATATTCAGGCGCGCCTCACATTCACGAACTGAACTGCGACGTCTCAACTGGTTCTAGACCGACATCCATGATACTGTATGAGGCATGATTTCCATCCTTTCCGGGACGGCTGATCTGGCATATATCATCGGATTTTCACTTATCGGAGCGGTCGTGGCTTTTCTCTGGGCGCCATTCCTATCGAAAATCTTGTCGCGCCTCAATGTCATCAAGGGCCCAAAGATCGAACTCATCTCGCTCGGTTCGCACGCGTACAAGTCCACCACGCCCGTCATGGGCGGTTTATTGGTTGTCCTTACCGTAGCTCTGCTGACGTTCCTCTTCAACTGGAATCGCAGTTTTACCTGGGTGCCGGTCGGCGTCATGCTTATTTCTGCGGCTCTCGGAGCCATCGACGATGTCATGAATGTCTATGGCTCGGAACGTCGTTCACGCAAACTGGCGCATGTCATCACCCTCATCCGAGTCCATAAGGAATGGCGCATGCGTCTTTGGTATGTCATTACCCTGCCATGGTCTGCCTTCAAGCGCATGTCCGTCTGGTTCGGTTCGCGTACGTCCAAAGGCGTATTCGTCCACGAAAAGCTCATTCTGCAATTCATCGCCGGCGCGCTCACTGCCTGGTGGATATATGCCAAGCTCGGCCCGGCCTGGCATTTTATCTACTTCCCGTTCGATTTCAGCTGGAATGCCGACATCTGGATCGTACCGATCATCATTCTGATCGTCATGTTCACCGCCAACGCCGTCAATATCGCCGATGGCATGGATGGCCTGGCCGGCGGCTCACTGATCATCACCTTCAGCGCGCTGACGCTCTTGTCCTGGATCAACGGCTTTGGCGAGATCGCCATCCTCAACGCCACCACTGTCGGCGCCCTGGTCGCGTACACGTATTTCAACATCAAGCCGGCCCGCTTCATGATGGGCGACGTCGGATCGCTCGGCCTCGGCGCGCTTTTGGCCGTGAACGCCATGGCTATCGGAGAGACAGCGTCGCTCTTTTTCCTGGGATTTATTTTTTACATAGAAGCACTGACCGTCGTCATTCAGGTCATTTCCCGCTATCTCTTTGGACGCAAGGTCTTCCGCATGGCTCCCCTTCATCATCATCTGGAGCTGCTGGGCTGGAGCGAAGAGCGGACCGTCATGCGCTTCTGGGTGCTCCATTTTATCTTTGTGGTATTCGGATTTTGGCTGGCGCTGCATTGAATGTCATGAAATACCTATCATGGAATGAAGTAAAAATCACTGACTTCTCCGATGAATACGTGCGAGAAATGTACGAAAAAGGCTATGTCTTTACGCGGCTCGGCAGGGGCATCATGCAGCAGACGCGATCCGTGCGCATTGATCTCAATACGTTTGAGCCGTCGAGCGAGAATAGGCGCATCCTGAAGAGGACGGACCAGATCAGCCTCAAAGGATACGAGCTTCCGTTCAAGGATTATGATTTCCGCGTCGGCAAGCTGGCCAAGGATTTCTACGACAGCCGATTTGGCGCGGGCATCATGAGCGTTCAAAAAATCAAGGAGATGATGACTGACGCGACACGAAGCAACTTCAATTCCCTATTGGCGTACGTCAAGGACGACCGATCGTCTCCGCTTGGCTACGCCATCTGTTACACGAACAAGCTGATCCGGCATTATTCTTATCCATTCTACGATGCGACGGCCGCGCCAAAGGACATGGGCCTCGGCATGATGATCCGCGCCATATCCGTCTCTAAGGAACTCGGCCACCGGTATTTCTATATCGGTTCGCTGCAACGGCCGGCCGATACCTACAAACTCCAGTTCAGCGGCCTGGAATGGTTCGATGGCGGACCGGCCGGGACCGGCGGCTGGCGGCAGGATCTCGATGCCGTGAAGAAAATCCTGGCTTCTGCTAAGATGACAGAATGACCAACGAGAGCCCGCTGGGGTTGCCAAAACATATTCATTTTATCGGCATTTCCGGAGTGGCGACCAGCGCCCTGGCGATCGCTTTCCACGAACGCGGCGTGCGGATAACCGGCAGCGACAGAGGCTTCTTTCCGCCGGCATCGACCGAACTTGAACGGCATGCCATCCCCTTTTACGCCGGCTGGCACGCGGACAAAATGATCGAGCTCGGCGCACCCGACGCCGTCATGATCGGCAATGCTTCAGGCAGTCAAAATCCCGAGACGCTGGCAGCCAGGAACATGGGCATACCGACATATTCGTATCCGCAACTTATCGACAAATACTTCGTCAGGAAACATTCGATCGTCTGCGCCGGCACCTGGGGTAAGACCTCGTCGACGGCGCTCTTGTCCGCCATCCTCGGACATGCGGGATATGATCCGTCATACATGTTCGGAGGCATTTCGCTGTCGCACGATGCTGCCGCGCATATCGGCGATTCGAGCTGGAGCGTACTTGAAGGCGACGAATACCGCACCTCGCCGACTGACAGCCGCGCCAAATTTTCCTATTACCGCCCGACGGAACTTCTTTTGACCGCGGTCTCCTGGGATCACGCCGATATGTACCCCACGGAAGAGAGCTACTTCGAGGCCTTCGAGAAATTGGTCTCAAACATGCCGGCGCACGGCTTGATCGTTGCTTGCGCCGACAATCGCGGCGTTGAGTCTGTCATCGGATCATTCAAGGGACGCGTTATCCGCTATGGCCGCGCCCGGCCGCAGAAGGGCTCGATCGACTACGAATATAGGAATGTGGCCATCTCTTCAGGCGGCCTTTCATTCACGATCGCACACCACGGCAAGGAATACGCGATTGCCTCATGCCTGCTTGGTCTCTATCAGGTGGAAAATATCTGTGGCTGCTTCGCTCTGGCCAATGAATCAGGCGTGCCCGCAGAAAAGATCATCGAAGCCATTTCTTCGTTTAAAGGCCTGAAGAGGCGCATGGAAAAACGGCTTGACGGGCAGGCAACCTCAGCGGGCGTCACCGTCATCGATGATATCGCGCACTCGCCGGAAAAGGCCTCGTCTGTGCTGGCGACGTTAAGGTCAATTTATGAAGGAAAGATCATCGCCGTGTTCGAGCCCAATATCGGCGGGCGCAGGCCTGAAGCACTGACGAAGTACGAAAAAGCTTTTTCTGCCGCCGACATGGTCATCATTCCGCGTTTGACAAAACTCAAGATAGCCGACGGTGAGCTGGAGGCGCCGATAGAGGGTAGTGAACTCGCGCGAGTGATCGGCGCGACTCATGGCGATACGCGCTACATCGATGACGACGCCGCGCTCGTCGGCTACCTCAAAGCCCAAGCGCAAAGCGGAGACGTGATCGCCTTTCTGGGATCACACGGCTTCCGCGGAATGATCGAGGGGGTCGTGAAATTGTACGAACCGTAAAGCCTACTTTCCTTCATCGACGATCTCCGTCATAACCTTGCCAGCGGAAATCTCCTTGACGAGCAGCGTCATGCCGCAATGATCGCACTCGATAACCATGCCGGACGCGACCGACGGATATCTGGAAAGGTCAAGAGTATTTTTGCATTCCGGGCAGACGCAGAGCATCTGTGAGGATTCTGATTTTTCACTATTCATGATGGGAAAAACGGTGCTGGCCGTTGCTTCATCATAACAGCGCAGGGCGAGAAGAGCAACTTTGCGGCTGGCGCCGTTGCGCTGTACACTAGAAGCATGGTCACGATCCACGAACAATATCCAAAACTGGCCGCGACGCTTGGCTTGGCTGACATATATTTCAAGCGCGAGGACCTGCATCCGTACGGTTCGCATAAAGGCCGTTCCATTCCGGTGATGATCGATTATTACCGGCAGAAATCCGAACGCCGCTTCGCCATCAGCTCTTCAGGCAACGCGGCGCTGGCCGCGGCGCTACACGTGCAAAAACTCAACGCCTCGGACGATGCGCGCGCCGCCCTCGAAGACGCGCTCGATCTGCAGATATTCGTCGGTCAGAAAGCCCGCCCCTTCAAAATAGACCGGCTGCGAGCGCTCACAGACGAACATATCCATCTCACCGTCAAAGAGCGTCCACTCCAGGCTCTGATGGAGGCCGAACATGCCGGCAGCCGCAGCCTGCGCCAGTCGACAGATGACATCGCCCTGGTCGGCTACGCCTCTCTGGCCGAGGAAATCTCACGCATAGACGCCTGTGGCGCCATATTCATGGCCGCCTCTTCCGGTACGACCGCCCAGGCCTTGGCGCGCTATTTTGCAGGTACGGCCGCAGCGTCGCGCGTCCAGATCCACATTGTTCAGACGTCATCGTGCCATCCGATCGCTGACGCATTCGAGACGTTTGACGGCCACGAAGAGCTTTCGGCCGCTGATGCTATCGTCGACCGGACGGCTCACCGTAAAGACGCGCTGGTTCCCCTCATCCAGAAAAGCGGCGGTCACGGCTGGTTTGCCTCAAATGAGCAGATCGGATCAGCCCAAAAGCTCGTGCGCGCGCACACCGGCCTGGATATTTCGCCGAACAGCGCCCTCTCGGTCGTCGGTGCCATGCAGGCGGCATACCGCGGCTGGCCGATCAAAGGCGCGGCTGTCTGCATCATCGGCGGCGAGTAGCTACAGAGAACGCACGGCCCTGATAAAACGTTCGCCGCGCTCGTGACGCGAGCCGTCATACCCGCGCGCCTCAAATCCCGGACTAAAGAGCACTCTGTCGCCTTTCTTGGCATGTTCAAACGCCAGCCGTACGGCTTCCTCGACAGACGGCGCCGAATGGACGGCCATCTTTGGAAAACGCTCGATCGAGGCGCGTTCCCTGATGGTGCCGCTTCCTGGGACAAGAATGACCCGCTCGATGCAAGCCGGAAAAAGGGCGTACAACGGCCGATAATCACTCATGCTCTCGGCGCCACCAAAGATCAGCGTGATGTTCTTCCGCTCATCGGCTTTCATGAGCGTTTCCAAGGCGACTTGCGTCGATCTGGCGGAGACCGAAGCGCTGTCGTTATAAAATTCGATTTGTTTGACTTTCTTGACGAGCTCTATGCGGCCGCGCAGCGGTTTCCAGCGATCGAGGTGATAGTGTGTGATTTCATCGTCGACCTTGAATAAGCGCGCGACCTGGAGAGATAGCGCCGCATGTTCACGGTCATGCGATCTTCCTTCTGGCGGAATATGCTTGAGCGTCCATTCGGTGGGAATGATCGAGGCTTTGGTGCGAAGCATCTTGGCGCGCGGCAAATCCTTGTAACGACGGGTTGCATCGATGATGGTGTCGGAAGCGATGATAAAATTATTATAGGTTTGGAATTCCAGGATTTCGAACGGCGAGCGGTCAAAAGAGCCCTTGGGTGGAATGGTCGTAAAAACGGCCACTTGCGGACTGATGCGGATAGCATGGAGCTCGCGGATCATATCCGGAATGATCCGCATGAGCACGACGTCGCCGCTCTGTATCTTTCTCAAATGCGCCAATGTGCCGTTATCTGTATCCGGATCGACGACGAAAAATCTCTGGCCTTCCGCCTGATCGCAGGCGGCCTCGAGAATAGGCGTCAGCATTGAGACAACAGTCGACGTGCCGGCTTCGCCCATGATTCCGACGACCGTTATGGGCGGCGCATGCCGGAAGAATAGCGTCTCGGGATACTCAATGGGAATTCCCTTTTCTCGGACGATCTTCAAAAATCCGGAATCCCGCGGATACTCGTGGGAAAGAATCACGAGATCATGATCGATCAGATCGTCGACGGGAATCGAGCCGCAGACATAATTTGCCAATCCCTGGCTGCGCAGGAAGACCAAATCTTGCTTGAGGCGCGCCTCGCTTTTGAGATCGTAGATGCCGACGAGCGCCCCCGCTTTGATGAGGAATTTGACGTCCTCGACCATCTCGCCTTGCCGTCCCAGCCCGATGACTGCTATTCTCCTGCCCTTCCAATATTCCCGAGAAGTCATAGTCGCAGTATAGGCCAAAGGACAGCGCCTTTCAACCTACGGGCGACAAAGATGAGTTTTGACTTTGATCATTTCCTGAAGCATAGCTTGAAGCTTCACTGATTCCTCGAAGTCAACCCCGGCATTCACGAAAAACATGGATAGTCTCTTTATAAAGACGCCATAAAGATCGTGGAAATATTGTTCGAGCACACGCACATCATCTTCATTTTTTGGTCCGGTGCCTTTGGCCGAGCCAGCGCCGCCCTTGGAACACGGTCCGTCGAGCACGCGCAAGACTTCGACCGGACGCTTGAGACCATCATAAACCAACGCTCCATCGCTCAAAAAACCTTCGAGTGAAGGCGACAGTATTCGATAATCATGCATAACACTAGTAATTGGCTTTTACGCTTACGAAGCCATCTTTGGCGATGATGACGTGATCTAGTATGGGTATGCCCAGGATCTTCCCGGCCTGGACAAGCCGTTCCGTCATCATAACATCCTCATCGCTTGGCGCAAGTTCTCCGGACGGATGATTGTGGGCCAGGATCACGGCACTGGCCATGAGATCTATGGCCGGATTGAAGACTTCGCGGGGATTGGCCAAGCTGGCATTCACCGTGCCAATGGATACAACCTGATCGCGAATGATGCGGCCATGACTGTTCAAGTACAACGCGCGCATGTGCTCTTTGGGCAGATTGCGCATATCGGTCATATATTCATAGACATCTCTGGCGTTTTTGATAGTCACGGCTGATGTCTTGCTCTTGTCGTAAACGCGCCTGCCGAGCTCGCCCACAGCCACGATCTGACAGGCTTTGACGATGGGAATGTCCAGCTCCTTGGAGAGTTTCTCCGGATCGCGTTCCTCGAATATGTTCCTCTCGCCGTAATCCTTTATCAGACGGTCGGCCATCTCTATGACGCCCTCTTTGGTCGTGCCGGTAACAAGGATAAGTACGGCCAGTTCACGCGTGCTCAAGGATTCCGGTCCTTGCGCCAGCAGCTTCTCCCGCGGCTTTTCCTCACTCGGTAAGTCGCCAATTTTGTATCGATAATCGTTGAATGCCCTGCCGTTATAACGAATGATCGGCTGTATCTCCGACGCAAAAAACTGTGAATCGATCCGGTATGTCTTATGCATACCGGAAGTATACATCCTTAATACCCAATAACCAAACCAGCGTCGGCAGACGGATATAGATCGCCGCGTAATCCTACAGGGCTTCCACCAGGATAAAATTCGTCTCCGACGCCGTACCGAAAGGCATGCCGGCCACGATCACGACCTTGTCGCCCTTCTTGACGAGCTCTTTTTCCAGAGCGACCGTGCGAACGATGTCCATGATCTGATCGGCGCTGGTAAACGTGCTCGTAACCAGCGGATAGCACCCGAATGTCAGCATCAGCTTGGCGGCGTTCTCCGGCGCGTCAGAGAGAGCCAGGACGCGTTCCGCCGGGCGATAGCGAGCGATCATCCTGGCCGTGCGGCCGGAACGCGTCAGCGCCACGATGAGTTTTGCGCCGACATTGTGCGCGGCCCGGACGGCTGATTGCGACACCACGTCAGTGACGCCATGAGACTCAGAATATTCGGCAATGGTGTCGCGGGTGTATACTTCGCTCTCGACGCGTTCGGCGATCCTGGTCATGATTTTCACGGCTTCAACCGGAAAGTCGCCCAACGTCGTCTCTTCGGAAAGCATAACGGCATCGGTGCCGTCGATGATGGCATTGGCGATATCGGAAACCTCGGCGCGCGTCGGCACGGGATTCTTGATCATGGACTCGAGCATCTGCGTAGCCGTGATCACCGGCTTGCCGACGGAGTTGCACTTATGAATGAGGAGCTTTTGGACGATCGGCACCTCCTCGGCGGGAATTTCGATGGCCAGATCTCCGCGAGCGATCATTATGCCGTCTGTCGCCTCGATGATCTCGTCTATAACCTCGAGCGCCTCCGGCGTCTCGATCTTGGCGATGATCTGGGCCTTTGAGCCGGCCTTATTCAGGATAGCTCTCAATTCATCTATATCGGCCTTCCGGCGCACGAATGACAGCGCCACGAAATCGACGTTATTACGGATGCCGAATTTGACGTCTTCCTTGTCCTTCTCCGTCAGAGCGGCGATCGATAAATTGGCGCCGGGCACGTTGACACCCTTATTGTTCGCCAAGCGGCCGCCGACGATGACTTTGGTGACGATATCATTGCCTTTGACTTCGGTGACCTGCAATTTTTTTGTGCCGTCATGGAGCATGATGAACGTTCCAGGCTTCACCTCTCTGGGCAATTCGGGATAATTGACGTGCACGCGCTTCTCATCACCTTCGACGGCGTCGGTCGTCAGGGTAAACTCTTGGCCGGGCGAAAGCATGATGGTCTTGTCCTTGAAGGTGCCAATGCGGATTTTTGGCCCGCAGAGATCCTGAAGAATAGCGACGGTCTTGCCTGTCTGCTTCATCACCTGCCGGATAGCTTCGACGCGGGCCTGGTGCTCGTCAAAATTACCGTGCGAAAAATTGAGACGCATGACATTCATGCCGGCGTTCACTAATTCCTCGAGCTTTTCCGTTTTTTCGGTCGACGGGCCGATCGTGCAGACAATCTTGGTCTTTTTTCCGAGAATCATGGGATGAAGTTAGAAAGCGCGAAGTGAAAGCGATTTCACTTTGCACATGAATTATTAGTGCCTGATTATAGCATTATTCCGATCTCAATAGAATACTCGAGATCACTGGATCATAAATTCATTGCTCGTGGATTTCGAAATCAGGCCAGCCCATTCCGACCTTCCTTGTGGAGGCAGAGAATCGCTCACGCTCACGACAAGCTCATATGAAACTGGTGTCGACGCGAATACATCAACCATCGGATCGACTTTCCAGTCATAACGACCCGACGTCACTGTAGTCGTGGCTATGAGGGCGACGATTTTCTCACTCAGATAGCAGCCTGGAGCATTTTCTGTCAGCGGAATCGAAGCGTGTGCTTTGTCGAGGCCGACTAAACAAATATATGCTGTGTTGCCATATGATTTGCTCGTGACGTCACTTGTCCACTGAAGACTGATCGTTAAGCCTTTGTGCATAGTCTCGGGGATTGAAAATTGTGTGCCTCCCGCTGAAGTCAGTACGATATTTTGAAAATTTGGACTTGAAAGCGCAGGCGCTACGTCCGCGGTTTTCTGAGCAGGATAGAACCGCGTATCGATCGACCGATCGAAGCACGCATGTCCGGCCGGATGATCCCAATTGACGCTGGTCACGCCCGCCGGATACGGCATCGGCATATTTGAGAGGCCGCCATTCACGTCATTCGCGCTTGATGGCAGATCGAATGTGGCACACAGCTCGAATGATGTCGGATCTCCCAGATTGTATTCATACGCCTGCCGCGTTTCCGGATCTAGGGGCAGCGTGAAGTAACCGCCGGCACCGGCGAGCGATTGGAGAGATGGGGGCAGAGAGCTCGTCCGCTGCCAATAACTGATGATCTGCGACTGCAGGCTGGCTAGATCCCCTATCCGGCGCTGATCGAATTGCAATGCTCGCTGCTTAGCCGGCGAACCGATAATGACAAACCCGCCGATAACGGCCGCGATGGCCAGCGCCGCGCCGACCCACATCAGGACCGATCGCCACATCCTTCGCCTTCCCGGATCATTATTCCTGGCCAGAATGTAATAGGCAAAAATAATCGCCGACACCGTGAGTACGATCAACACCTTGTATACAAACCGGCCGGTTAACTCTCCATTGAGGTACGTGTTGATAAGCGCTATCAGGTCAATGACGATAGTCACGCCCGTGAGGAATAATGTCAGGTAAATCCTCCAACGGCGGATCCAAATTCCCTTCTTTTCGGGCGTGCGTGCAATATCTCGGCTGATCAGCCACTCCAGGACATACATGACGGGTACAAGAACGATCAAGATGGACGTCGGCCAGACAATGTCGGAAACGCCATATACCATCTGCAGCTGGTCAGGCATAGCCCTGTTTACAATGGAAAAAGCCAGGTTGATCATGGCCACGACTGCCGTATATAGAAATATGGCCGCCGCCAAATGCAGAAAGAAATCCTTTGGGGTTGTCTTTGAATTCACGTGAACGACGAATTGCCAGGCTATGTTCGTCAGCCTTATTTTATCCTATAATTACTACCAATGGAAATCACGGATATCGCAGCAATAATCTGGATTTCGGCCGTGCTCAACGTCGCTCTCGGGGCATTTGTATACTCCGCCAGCAAGAAACGCTCATCGACATACTTCCTCATCGCCGTTCTGACTCATGCCGTCTGGGTGACGATCATCGGATTCTATATTTCGGTGCGAAGCATCGACACCGCAACATTACTGGTGAGAACCGCGTACTTTGCGGGCATGCTGGTCGCCGGCACCTACTCGTATTTCTTTCTAACATATCCCGACAACAAACGTACCTACACCATCTTTCGAGTCGTCTATCCGATCGTCATCGTCATATTCGGGTATCTCATATTTGCAACCGATCTGGTCATCAGCCGCTCATACTACATCGGCGGCATTGCCTATTGGGGGTGGTCGTCAGGGCCGTTTTGGTATGTCTTTCCGTTTCTGTTCTTCTCAATCTTCTTGTCCGGCTTCGCCATCCTCCTCTACAACGGCATACGCTCGCTTGACCGGAACGTCCGACAAAGCTCGCTCCTCGTATTCTGGGGCGTGACCGTTCTCATCACCATACCGACTGTCATGAACGTCATTTTGCCGCAATTCGGAATCTTTACGTTCATCTGGCTGGGCCCTATCCTCAATATGGGCTGGATAGGCTTTATCGCCTACGCCATCGTCAAGCACGAAGCCCTGGATGTCCGCCTCATCGCCACGCGGGCGTTCGGCTACGCCGTAGCCGTGGTCGGCGTCGGCATGCTGACCATCGGCATCAACATATTGACAACCTTCCTCACCGAGTACTATCCCGACTTTCCTGGCTGGTTTATGCCGATCATTTCCGCCTTCATCATCGTGACGGCCGCGTACGGCGTCTGGCTGAAGATCCGGGAAGGCGACGTGCTCAAATATGAATTCATCACCGTGGCCACGCACAAATTCCGCACGCCGCTGACCCACATCAAGTGGGCGGCGGAAAATCTCCATAACGCCGTCACGCCGGTCGAACGCGAGACTCAGCTCAAGTACATAGAGAACGCCAACGCCAAACTTGTCGAACTCACCAATATTCTCGTCAATATTTCCGATACCGACAACAATGATTTCCAAAAAACCGAAGAAAAGAGCGATATTGCCGAATTCGCGGCAGACATCATTTCGTCCCTGACTCAACAGCTCGCTCTCAAGCATATCGTCCTCAAACAAGAGCTCGTCCCCGGTCTCAGAGTCATGTGTAATCCGCCGCGTGTCCGCTTCGTCATGCAGACATTCCTCGAGAATGCCGTGAACTACACGCCTGATGGAGGCAGTGTGACCGTATCCGTCAGGCGTTCAGGCACCGATGTCATCTATGCTGTCCGTGATAGCGGTATCGGCATCGCCAGAAACGAGCTCGCTCTGCTTTTCACGAAATTCTATCGCGGTCACCATGCCCGTCTGGCCGACACCGAAGGCCTCGGCATCGGCCTCTACATCTCCAAACAAATCATCGAAAGCAGCAGAGGGCGCATCTCGGCCGAATCTGACGGCGAAGGCAAAGGCAGTACATTCAGTTTCTCCTTGCCGATCGTGGCTTCATAGTGCGCGCACTAGGATTTGAACCTAGGACCTTTCGAGTATCAGTCGAATGCTCTACCAACTGAGCTATGCGCGCGAGCGAGGACGAAAGGACGAACTTGTTCGGACTTTCGGTCCGAGCGAAGCGCGTCACATCGAGCAAAGCGAGATGGGCGCGCACTGATTCACGGACACGTGCGTGAATGAAAATCTACCAAAAAACGTGCCAAATTACCAGCTACACGATCTTATCCACCTTGGCTGCCATGATGAAATCATTTGGCGACAGGCCCTTGAGCGCATGGGTCGTAAATACGATAGTCGCTTCGCCGTAGGTAAATGTGATGTCTGGATGGTGACCTTGTTCCTCGGCCACAGCCCCAACTTTGTTTACAAACGCCAAGGCCTCCTTGAAGTCCCTGAATGTAAACTTCTTGGAAATACTCTTCTGGTCCGACGAGATCTTCCATGTCGGCACATCTTTGGTGTAGAGTTCGATTTCTTCAGCCTTCATCGGCTCACCACCGACTTCACAAGGAACGCATTTTTGGGAAGATAGGTTCATGATTGTTATTATACATCCCAGAACCACTTTTTATTCAAAAGCTTTGAAAAAACAATATATAATGGATCTCATGAATGGTTAATCCCTCCTGGCTAGGATAACAGATCCGATTGTAAGCAAACTTACTAGAATGGGAAACCACACTTGTGAAAGCCATGGCACAGGAATGAGGAATAGCACGTCTGATGACAACAGTGATATTGGCCAGTGAATAGTGGCCCATAGTCCAACGTAGTAAAAGATATCCCAAAAAGCGAAAGCCCAGAGAAAGACAGCAGCACGGTTGTGAAGCGAGCGAGCTCCGAGCCAGGCAACAGATGCAAGCATGATGATAGTCGCAGCTTCCCGCCAGAATTCGACTGCTGAAAAGAATGATGACAATGTTGTCAGTGCTTGGATTTGCTGACTGATATTGAGCGCTGAACGTAGATAGACTACGACGACAGCTTCATTGAAACCAAATGCTATACCGAATAGTGCGACGGCAAGAAGTGTTCGCTTTGAAAGCGACAAGCCCTGATTATGCCAAAAGAAGTATGCCGCGAATGGCACGAGAATGAGCAAATTGACCCACCAGGGAGTTGCAAGTAATTGAAAAGAGTTCACGGCTCTATTATAGCAGTGGGCACGGGGAGACTCGAACTCCCAAGGATTACTCCATACGCTTCTGAGACGTACGCGTATACCAATTCCGCCACGTGCCCGCATGTGACATGCTACGATAGATTCGTGATCTCGGCAATAGAAAAGCCGTGAGTGAGTCACGGCTTTTTCTGTGGCAGTGTTAACCTAGACTGCTAAGGTCATCGGATGGAATGTCCCGGCTGGACATCGACCCGATGTGCGGCGGGGACCCTGTTGGCCCTTTCCAGGTTCCGATCATGAACCCGAACTGGACCGGCAAAGTATAGAACCATGCCGATCAATCCCGCTAACGTGACCAAGATCAGGATCTTGGTCTCTAGAGCCTCTGCATTTTTAGGTTGCATACTGTGCTCAGTATACCATCTATAATATCATTTTGTCAATATACCAAAAAACGCCCATTTCTGGACGTTTTTTGTGATGTTAGCGCTCTTTATTTTGTTCCGTTCGCCCGTCAGGGATTCAATTGATATCCCCGATGTGGTCCGGGTATCTTCCCCGGATAAGCACTCCTGTTTAGTGATCAGAAGAGTGATCATCACTGATTCTTGCGAATCAGATCGACTATAAGGTCATTCGAGCAAAAGCTCTGTGACCGTTGATTCTCTTGAAATATTCCACGAGCAGCTTCCGCTACCCGTGCCTTGTTACGACTTACCCCCTGTCATCGAATTTGCCTTAGGCCCATACAAGATGAGACTTCGGGCACCTCCGACTCCCTTGGGTTGACGGGCGGTGAGTACAAGACTTGAGAACGTATTCACCGCGGTATAGCTGACCCGCGATTACTAGCGATTCCGGCTTCAAGAGGTCGAGTTGCAGACCTCTATCCGAACTGGCGCATCTTTTCTAAG
>JAGWLE010000067.1 GCA_028864955.1 Patescibacteria group bacterium
GTCAGATCGCCGGCTGTCATGGCGACAAGTCGCGAAGCTGCGGTCTCATCGGCGCCGGCGGCCGAGACAAGTATAGTCGCGGTACCGATACCGTCCGTGCCGCCGACATGGTATGAACCTTCAGGCAGATTTTTATATTGCCAGCCGCGCTGACCTCTAAACTGACCGCCGGATTGATCGATAACCTGCACAAATCGGGAGTTACCGAACGATGCCCTGCCGATTTCGGCTGCATATTCGCTGAATATGTCGCCGGCACTCAGATTGACGCCGCTTTGGGCATAGGCGTCAGGCTTGTTTTTTGATTTTTTCAAGACTGCGTTTCCCTTTCTTGGTTGGCCTCGGCATCATCGCCAGGCGATTCTGGCTGGACAGTAACACAGGCGTATCCTGAAGGCAAACGACCTGACAATCCTCTTTGCTAGCGTCTGCCCCTGCCCCAAGCCCTGGCCATCTGACGGAGTTGATCGACGGAACCGGCCTCTTCTTCGCGCAGGCCGTGACCGGTGAGCTTTATGAATGCCTCTTCAAGCGATGGTGTGCCGCTCGAAGCGATGATGTTCGCCACTGTATCATTGGCGATCAGTTTGCCGTGGTCGATGATGGCGACCTTGTCGGCCGTGCGTTCAACTTCATCCATATAGTGCGTCGTGAAAAAGACCGTCAGACCGCGCTCCTGATTGAGCTTCTTGATATACGACCAGATGTGATTCCTCGTCTGCGGATCGAGTCCGACGGTCGGCTCGTCGAGAAAAAGTACGGCTGGCGTGTGCAGGAGTCCGCGGGCAATCTCCAAGCGCCGCTTCATGCCGCCGGAAAATGTCTTGACGAGGTTGTCCTTGCGTTCCCAAAGTTCGACAAATTTCATAAGTTCCTCGATCTTTCCCGGAGTTGCCGATCGCGACACTCCGTACAGACCGGCGTGAAGAAACATATTTTCATACGCCGTCAGCTCATCATCGAGCGATGGATCCTGAAAGACAATACCGAAAGAACGGCGAACGGCGGCCGCACTCTTGCGCGGATCGAAGCCATTGACCAGGATAGTGCCCGATGTCGCCGGCAGGAGCGTCGTCAGCATTTTGATAGTTGTCGTCTTGCCAGCGCCATTCGGGCCGAGGAACGCGAATGTTATGCCTTTTGGCACTTCGAAAGAAACATCATCCACCGCGACCAGTGAATGATTGAATTTCTTTGTAAGATTTTTGACGGATATTGCGGAATCAGCCATAGAGAACCTTGTTCACATATACTACCACGCGTCCCCAAATGGTGCGAGAATGTCGCCGGCGATCTCCCGGCCGCGCTCGAATCTTGTGATACAATACTCACATGAATTCAGCTCACTTTTCTTGGCGAAACAGGGGTTTTACCCTGATCGAAATCCTGGTGGTGATCTCGATCATGGCCATGCTGGCATCGGTCATCCTGGTGGCTCTGCAGAGCGCCCGCGAACGCTCGCGCATCGCCCGGGGACTGCTCTTCGACAACAATAACTACCATACGCTCGGCGACGACAGCGTCTTCCACTTCGATTTCGCCTCTAATGATTACACCTTCCCGGCCATCGGTTCCTACAGTCCCAACGTCTCCATACAGCATTGCCTGCCCTCTGACGGTTCCTGCCCCAATGCCTATTCCGCCTATGGCGACACGCCCTCGGGCTACGGCTATTCGTACGTTTTCGGCAAAAACGGCGTGCCGACGCCGATCGTCCTCACCTTCCATCCGGCCGTGACCATCAAGAATTCGACCATTTCCGCCTGGATCAAGCCCTCGCCGAGCGATACGACGGCCGCCTCCATGATCATCGACGGCACCTGCGACTTCTCCTGCTCCGGCTCGAACGACTACATCGTCTTCAAGATCTACCTGGAGAGCACCGTGCCCGGTGCGCCCTACTTTGACCAGATCTGGTTCGGCGACGCCAACAATACCTTCTTCAATATCAGCGGCTTGAATATTCCGCGCGGCAAGTGGTCGCTCATCACTATTTCATACAACGCCACCAATCCCAACAACCGCACCTACACGCTCTATGTCGACGGCGTGCAGCAGGGCGCGCCGCAGGTCACAACGCACGACTTGGTCTACGGCGGCGTCTTCGACACCATCTGGCTCGGCGATGAAGTCGCCCCGGCCGGCGGCGGCCATCGCTACTTTTACGGCAACATCGCCAATGTGGCGCTGTACACAAGCGCGCTGTTCTGAAAGATCCGCCAGGCGCGCCGGGGCCTGTTCACGAAATTTGTCGTGCGTTCGCGCGTCAGCTAGAATGAGCAACGTCAAGGAAGTTCGTTTATACACATATCATCACACACTTATGGCATCAATTTCACCGCACGTCCGTTTTCCTGACGGAAAATGCAAAGAGGGTATGAATTTTTATAAGGCTATTTTTGGCGGCGCCGTCGAATTCATGACGGTCGGCGACGCTCCGGCCGATGCCGGCCTGCCGGAAGAACTCGACAAAAAACTCATCATGCACGCCAGCCTGGAAAATAACGACTTCTATCTCTCAGGGTCGGATATGATGCGCGACCCCATCAAAGCCGGTGATAATGTCTCTATCATGGTCGATTGCCAAAATCAAAAGGAAGTCGATGATATTTTCGCAAAACTTGCCAAGGGCGGCGATGTCTTCATGAAACCCGAGGAAACCTTCTGGGGTGGCTATTTCGGCATGGTCACCGACAAATACGGTGTTGAGTGGTCGTTGAATTTCCAGATGAAGCCGGTGAAGTGACGGCGAGGTCGGACCTAACTGCTACGAACTCTTGACCACGTGCTTGAAGGCGTACTCGAGCGTGCCGCCGACTTTTTTGCCGGGATTGAAAATGCCTTTGGGATCCCAAATCTTTTTGACCTCTTCAAATATACGGTAGACCTCTTCGCCATATTGCATCTTGATGAATGGCGTTCGAATAATGCCGTCATTGTGCTCGCCGGTGATCGAACCTTTGAATTCATGGACGAGTTCGTAAACCTTCACGGAGAGTTCTTCGATGATCTTGTGCGATTTCTCGTCGGCCAGATTCATCAAAGGGATGATATGGAAATTGCCGTCGCCGACGTGGCCGGCGAT
>JAGWLE010000068.1 GCA_028864955.1 Patescibacteria group bacterium
TCGGCATTTGTGCGCACGAAATGAATGTCGATCAGCTTGCGAATAAGTTCTGCGCGAGACAATTCCATGCCAACCGAAAGTTTCAGGTTAACTTTTTCGTACTCTTCGGGCGAACCCAAACCGTATATGCACGAAACTGATGCGACAATGATCACATCCTTGCGCGTGAGCAGCGCCTGCGTCGACGCGTGGCGGAGTCGTTCGATCTCCTGATTGATCATCGCCTCCTTCTCTATATATGTGTCCGTCGCCGGCATGTACGCTTCCGGCTGGTAGAAATCATAATAGGATACAAAGTAGTGCACGGCATTCTCCGGAAAAAATTCACGATATTCTTGGGCAAGTTGTGCCGCCAACGTCTTATTATGCGCGATCACCAGCGTCGGTTTGCCGTAATTGGCAATGACATTGGCCATGGTAAACGTTTTACCAGAACCTGTGACGCCGAGGAGCGTCTGCTTGTCCATGCCCTTCGCCAGGCCGTCATTCAATGCCAAAATAGCCTTTGGCTGATCGCCAGCCGGCGCAAAACCCGATGCCAGTTTAAAGAGTGATTTTTGGGATCCTTTTTCGGACATGGCTGTACTATACAGTCAATTCATGGTCTTGAAAAGAAAAAGCCGCTCTCTCACCGACGAGAGCACGGCTCATAGGAACTCGGAACACGTACTGCCGATGACGTTCTCACGGGAACATATTAATCGGCAAAGGCTAAAAGCTCTGGCCTCGATGGCGGACTTTCAGCTGTCCCTGCGTTCACTCGCATTTTTCGACGGCGCTCCTCGCAGATTTCACATCGGCAGAGCGTCCATTTCTGACCATCGAAGGACAGCCTAACCGGCACAAGCTGCTTTTCCTCTTTGGCGGTCGAGTCTACAAATATTTTTTTCATAGCCTTTTGTGTTCAAGAACTAGTTTGCTTTCTTTCCGTGCGCCTCCGCGTCGTCACAGACGACCAGATGTACGGATAAGCAAATCGGACTCCGAAACCTTGGTTTGGAGTCCGATGTTGTAACCAAATGAGTGAGATTTCGTTACAAAGGCCGACTCCAAACCCGCGTCCAGGCGCGGATCGTGAGGAAATGCTTTTTGACCATTGAAAACTGGATATTCATCGTTATAGCAGTATACCTCCACGTCGCCATATGTGCAAGAGTTGATGTGCATTTATACAAAAAAGCGCTTCACATGGACTTGCCTTGCGGAAATCCACTGTGAAGCGTGTGCCGACGACTACGAGCTCGAACGCGCCATGGGCGGTGTCTTTTTGCGAATAGCGGCTGACAGTGCCTCGCCACTGTACGGACGTGGCGAAGCTACGATGTCACGCGCTCTCGGTAATGGCAAGATGATCCGGCTTGCCATGCTCCCTTTACGGTAACCGTCGTTAGTTTTTCTGGCCATACGAAAATCAAAACCGATATAAAGTATACCTCCGCCGGCAATTCCCTGCTACTTCCTCATCAACACCTTATGCACAGCCTTGTATACATGAGTCTCTCCCATTTCGTAGAGTTCAATGAGCTCGTCCGGTTTACCTGATTGGCCAAATTTATCCACTACGCCGATGAATTCGATCGGCACCGGATGATGTTTGGCCAGACATTCCGCGACAGCCGAACCCATACCGCCCATGATCTGATGTTCCTCGACAGTCACGATGGCTCCGGCATCGGTCGCCAGCCGGATAATGGCCTGTTCATCGAGCGGCTTGATCGTCGCCAAATTCATTACGACCGCCGATCTTCCTTCTGACGTGAATTTTTGCGCGGCTGTCAAGGCTTTGTGCAGCAATGCGCCAGTGGCAATGATGCCGACATCGAACGGTGACGACCGATCGCCGTTCCCCGTCCTGATTTTTTGACTTTTGACTTTTGACTTTTGACTGGCCTCTGATCTGAATACGATCTGCGCCTTCCCTATCTCAAACGGTGTGTCGTCCGTCGTCATGATCGGCGTCTTCTCGCGAGCCAAGCGGATATATGTCGGATCAGCTGTCTTTGCCGTCGCCATCGTGGCTTTCCGTGCCTCGATCGCATCGCAGGGTGAAATAACAACCATTCGTGGAAGAGCTCTCATGATGGCCATGTCTTCCAACGCCTGATGTGTGCCTCCGTCTGGGCCGACTGATATGCCCGCATGCGAACCAATCACCTTAACCGGTCGGTTGTTATATGCAATAGTTGTGCGTATCTGTTCCCAATTCCTGCCTGGACTGAATGTTGCGTACGAGGTCATGAATGGGATCTTGCCCATGGCCGCCATGCCGCTCGCGACTGTCGCCAGATTTTGCTCGGCCACGCCGATCTCCACATATCTGTTTGGAAATTTCTTGGCGAACGCTTCCATCTGCGTCGACTCTGTGAGGTCTGCGCAGAGGCCGACCACACGCGCGTCCAATTCACCGGCCTTCAAGAGGCCTTCGCCAAATCCTTTGCGGATAGGAACTTGCTCGACATCTGCGTCGAAGAGTTTGGGATTGAGTTTTAATTCGGGGTTGAGCATATAATGTATGTCAAAAGGTAAAAGTCAAAATTCAAAAATAACGACTTCACGATTTCGGCCGTCGTAATTTGATGACAGCCGAAGCCAACATTCGAGCAATTTCATTGCATTCCTTAAGAAGAATTGTAACATGTTCATTTTTTACGATACTTGCGTCTCTGGATAACTGCAGCCAGAACAATGTTTCGTTCGCACTCCTCAAAGCTATCTCGTAGTATCTCTTGTATTCCAATCGCGAACTTGATGATCTTCCTTCGGTTAGGTTTGCGCCGATCGATGTCGCTGATCGAATAATTTGATCTGTAATAATCCAACCAAGTCTTTTATTTGGAAAACCTTCGGTCAAATTGATTACATTAAGTGCAAAATGATACACACGCTCACGTAAATCTGACTTTAGTGTATCCATGTCTTTACTTTAAAGATTTATCGTCGACTTTTAACCTCTTCATTTTGACCTTTGACTTTTGACTTTTGACCTTTGACTTTTGACTTTTGACCTTTGACTTTTGACCTTTGACTTAGCTATGGTGCGTACTCTC
>JAGWLE010000069.1 GCA_028864955.1 Patescibacteria group bacterium
GATGTCAGCCTTCCAGTCCGACAGGGTCGTCGTGACTGACAATCGTTCGGCATCGATGGCATACTGTTCGGTTGACGATTGCGTGCGGATGGCGATCGTCGGGTTGGCAGATGATGGATTGCTGAAGACCGCATCGGCGGAATTGAGTATGGCGCTCAAAGCTTGGGCGTAGCTCGTATGCGCCGCATTGATGGCATCGACTTTCGCGTTGGCCAGGGCCGTTTCCGCCGAAAGTACTTGGGCCTGATCCGAACTCAACTCTTGGGGCAGGAGCCCGCGCGATATGTCGTCGAGCTTTGCCTGGGCGGACTGCAGATTAGCCAGATCCGTGGCGTCGTCAAGCGTGGCGATGACATCGCCCGCTTTGACGGAATCGCCGATGGCAACCTTGATGGCAGTCACCACGCCGCTTTTTTCAAATGCCAGATCGGCCTTGGAGAGAGGCATGACCGTGCCGGTAACGCTGACTTGCTCATCAACATTGCCGATCGCGGCGACGGCCGATTCAAATGAGGGCGCCGCTGGTCCGCGCGTCACCGCATAGACGGCAATTGCCGCCACGATGACGATGGTTGTGATGACGTACCATTTCCCAAAGAATCGCCGGAGAGCTCTTTTCATTACATGATTATTTTAACACAAATGGGCCCTTGCCGGACATGTATAACAGCGGCATGTTATAATTACCCCATCAATATGACGTACGAACTCATCATCGGGTCTACGCCAATTCTTTCCGGCAGCATCCTCGTCGCCGGCTTGGCCATCGTCATCATCGCCTTGCTCCTGGCGGCGCTCGCCAACGTCATCTGGAAAAAACTTCATGAAGATGAAAACATGAAATATGAATTCATCACCATCATCGCCCACAAATTCCGCACACCGCTCACTACCGTCAAATGGCTGCTGGAAAATATGCTCAATGACGAAACCGATCCGCAGCGCCGTGAAAATTTCATGGACATGAAGACATCGAACGAAAAGCTGATCGCCTTGACCGGCACGCTGATCGAACTCACAAATCTCGACGATGAGACCAAATCCTCATACTCATTCGAAAAGGTCTCGCTCTGCGAATTTGCCAAAAGCGTCGCCGAAGGCCACAAGGACATATTTCATGAAAAGAATATTTTCTTCAGCGTCCAGTGCCCTGATCCGAATGCTCTCGTCAGCATCGATCGGCCGCGCATGGAATTCGTCTTGCAGACTCTTTTTGAAAACGCGTGCAATTACACGCCGGTCGGCCGCAACGTCGACGTCTATGTCGGTTCGCAGGGCGGCAAGGCCGTGCTGGCTGTCACTGACCACGGTATCGGCATCGATCGCGCCGACCTGCCAAAGATATTCACGAAATTTTACCGGGCCGCCAATGCCCGTTCGGTCGACACGGAAGGTTTCGGCGTCGGACTTTATCTGGCCCAATCCATCACCAAACACCTGGGCGGGCGCATCACTGCTTCTTCGGCCGGCATCGGTCAAGGCGCAACATTCACGCTCACGTTGCCGTTAGCCCGACGATAGCCTGCCCCGTTATTTCCTCTTGCCTATGATCATAAGGGCAATCGTATCGAATATCTTTTGAGTGGTTCTGACAATGAAGCGAAACATCTGAACGGCTTATGACGAAGGCGTCATGTTCTTGCCAGGCTGGCGGCGCGAGACAATGTGAATATTTGAATATTTCTTGGCGCGGCGAGTCTTCTGGCCCTTGCCGGCCGGCTTGCCCCAGCGGGTCTTCAGACGGCGCAGACCGCGGCCTTGTCGCTGTTCGCCGCCGCCGTATGGATGGTCAACCGGATTTTGAGCGGTGCCGCGGACAGTCGGGCGGATACCCATCCAACGCGAGCGGCCGGCTTTGCCGATATTGACCAGGCGCGATTCTTCGTTGGAGACGGCGCCAATCGAAGCCCAGGCATCCTCGTGAATCTTGCGGACCTCCGTCGACGGCATCTTGATGTGGGTATACCCGGCGTCGTTAGCGACAACTTGCGCAAATGAACCCGCCGAACGCACGAGTTTGGCGCCGGAACCGGGCTTGATCTCAATATTATAGATAAACGTACCGACTGGAATGTTGCGGAGCGGCAGACGATTGCCCGTCTCGATCGGCGCTTTTTCTGAGACCACGAATGAATTGCCGACCTTCATAGTCTTCGGCAGAAGAACATAGCGCTTGCTGCCATCCTTGTAGTTCACGATACCGATGTAGCCGGTGCGAAACGGATCATATTCCACGGTCTTGACCGTGGCGACCATGTCTTTTTTGTCGTACATAAAGTCAATCTGGCGGTAGAGCTTCTTGTGGCCGCCGCCCTTGTGGCGGACAGTCACGCGGCCAAAGGCATTCCTGCCCATGTCGCGCTTCATGCCGCGCGTGAGAGGCTTGTACGGTTCCGATGCCGTCAAATACTCCTTGAACGGCAATACGGTCATGTGACGACGGGATTTTGAAGTTGGGTTGAAGGATTTCATGGTAATGCGGATGAAATGGCGGGAATGGTCGAACTAAACAAAATCGATCTTATCACCTTGTTTGACGGTGACCAGGGCCTTGCGGATACCGGCGACCGCGCCTCTCTTGCCTTTGACAAAGACGTGCCTGGTCGGAGTGTTTATCACGGCGACTTTGATCGGCTTGACTTTGTAGAGAGCGGCTACGGCTTTGGCGACGCTGGACTTATTGGCATGTCTGGCAATCTCGAAGGTGTAGACGTTTGCCTGCGATAATATGCCGGATTTCTCCGTGACGCGCGGCCGGATGATGACGGATGCCAGGTGAGAAGCGGCACCAGTGACCGTCGGCGCTTTTACTGGGGCGGCAATATTCTTCTTTGTGACAGCTGGCGAAACTTTCGTCTGGCTAGCCGCGGTCTTTGGACCGCGCACCGCCTTCTTTTCTTTTGGCTGTGCGGCTTTGGCCAGGCCGGCTTCAGCTTGAATATGGCTCTGCTCGTGTTT
>JAGWLE010000070.1 GCA_028864955.1 Patescibacteria group bacterium
TTACCTGGTCAAGGCGTCCTCGTAGGCGCCACCCGCGCCTTCACCCTGATCGTCTCATACCACTGTTAATCAGATGATTATGGAGGTAAAATAGATGCTCTGATGCGCACCCCAAACTCACATCTTCACACAACCCTGCATACCAGCCTGTCATTGGCGCACACCGGCTTCACCCTGATCGAACTCATGGTAGTGGTTTCGATCATCGGCCTCCTGGCTTCGATCATCCTGTCGTCCATGAATGGCGCCAAGTCACGCGCCCGCGATGCGCAACGCATCGTGACCGTCGACCAATTCGCCAAGACTCTGCAGAGCTGCTACATGAGTACCAATAACAACTATCCGCATGCCAACAATATCTGGGACGCCGTCGGCAGCGGCGCTGAAGCCGGCAAATGGATGTACAACGAATCCTGCGGCTGCAATACCGGCAATTTCATCAACGCCCTGTCACCCTGCATCGGCTACACCATCATGGATCCTGTCAACCAGGGTTCCCAGGAATATTTCTACTTCTACTTCGCGCCCACCGCCACTACCTACCAAGGCACGCCGGTGAACGCCAATTGCCGCGGCCACTACGCTCTCATGGCCGATCTCGAGAACAAGGGCTACGCCAACTACGCTGATCCCCAGAATGGCTGCTTCCACCAAGCCGGCAACAACGAATTCTGGCGGGTCATGATGCCGTGATGCGGAGATATCTCTATCAACAGGCCACTAATTGGCGGAATTCATTTGGCTGATACAATAGGGAGTACATGAAACTACAACCAAGACTTCTGGCGGTCCTGTTCCTGCTGTTTGCTGGCATCTCCATCACCTACATCGTCTCGCAGATCTCTGGTTCAGCCGTGCCTACGGCACCAACTGCCGCGACGTTGGCACATGTATCGGGCAGGTCGCTATCCGCGGCTGTCGAAGGCGCCGGCTCCGGTCTCGTCGGCTGGTGGCCGTTTGATGATGGCGCCGGTTCGACGGCTGGCGACGCTTCGGGCAACGGCAACACCGGAACGCTTGTCGGTTCACCGACCTGGACGACAGGCAAGATCGGCGGGGCTCTGCAATTCAACGGCACCAGCCAATTCGTCAAGGTCACGGAAAACTCCGGCCTGCCTGTCTACAGCACGACCTCGCCCTACTCGGTTTCTCTCTGGTTCAAGGTACCCGACTATGCCGATCAAGGATTCTATACGGAAGGCGGCGGCAACGGCAACGGCACCGGCCGCTTCGTGATCGAAGGGTTTAATCAGGGGGCGCCATACATATATATATGGGGCCCGTGGACCGAGCTTGGTCATTCGACGACCAAGATCTCAACCAGTACCTGGCACCACGTCGTCTGGACGGATAATCTTGGCCAGACCGCTCTCTATATCGACGGCGTCAGAGATGCCACAAACTTTAACTACACGCTGGCGGCTACCAGCTTGGCGCCTTGCGTCTACGTCGGCGCCGAACCGTTTGATTCGTTTTGTGCCACGGGATTTAATTTCAGTGACGGCCTCATAGATGATGTCCGCACGTACAACCGCGCCCTCTCGCAATCCGACGTGACCGCTCTCTACAACGAAGGCACGGCGAGCGCGAGCTCATACACATTGATGGTCACGAATTCCAATTCGGCAAACGGTACCGTCACATCCAATCCGAGTGGGATCACCTGCGGCTCGACCTGCTCCATGTCCGTCAATTCCGGCACATTCGTCACGCTGACCGCCACGCCAGCAACCAACTACGTCACACAGTGGTCAGGCTGCACATCCGTCAACGCAAACACCTGCACCGTCTATGTCTTTGGCGGCAACGCCGCCATCACGGCCACATTCGCCCTTGGCCCGGTATTCTCAAATGTTTCCGCCGGAACCGTCTCGCAATCGGGCGCGCTGATCGTCTGGACGA
This sequence comes from Patescibacteria group bacterium, assembly GCA_028864955.1. Lineage (GTDB taxonomy): Bacteria > Patescibacteriota > Minisyncoccia > Phycocordibacterales > PALSA-1337 > C7867-002. The sequence goes on from JAGWLE010000070.1 coordinate 1,903, forward strand.
CAGATCAGCAGTCAAATTCGCAAGTCGAATATGGCTTGACCAATGCTTATGGCAGCCAGACGGCCATTTCTGATACCAATCCTCTGGTGACCTCGCACTCTGTCCAAGTGACCGGACTGACTGCCAATACGGTCTACCACTACCGCGTTGATTCGACCAACGCCGGCGGCGTGACGGCCAAATCCGCCGACTATACCTTTACGACCTCGGCGCCAGTCAATGCCAACGGTACAGTCGGACCGGTCATTTCGCTGTCTTCGAACCAATCAGGAGACGTCACGACCTACCAGCCCCAGGGCGTCTTGCCATACGGCACCACCCAGACGACTATGCAGGTCTCCACTGATGTTTCCGCCACTTGCAAATGGGCGCAAGGCGGCGGCAGCGGTCTCAATGTCACCGGTGGCGGCACGCCCTACGACTCTATGGCCAACACGTTCCAGACGACCGGCGGCATCATTCATCAGCAACCCATCTCCGGCTTGTCGAACGGACAGATATACCATTATTTCGTGCGCTGCAAGGACAACGCCACCAATGCTACCAACACCGCGGACTATGTTGTCGCCTTCTCCGTGGCCGAATCCGCCGATCTCATTCCATCATCGCGAACCGTTGATTGGACGCCCGGCGTCTCCGTCGGCGTGCCGGGCGGCATCCCGCACTATCCGCTCTCACAGCCGCTCAATGTCGTGGTGAACGGTACGACCATCGCCACTATCCCGGTCGGCAAGACGATCGATGTCACCCAGGCTCCATACAATGCCGATCCGACGGATACCGTCGACGCCACAGCGGCCATCAACCAGGCCATCCAAGACGCGTCGCCCGGCGATGTCGTCTACATGCCGGCGGGGAAATACTTGATCAGCGGCAATGGCGTTGGCGCCTCGGGCAACGGCACCAAGAGTTACTTTGTC
>JAGWLE010000071.1 GCA_028864955.1 Patescibacteria group bacterium
GGCATGGCCTGGCCGTGACAGAACCTATCTCCTCTCCACCAAAGCCCAAATGCGGCAAGATCCGCGAGAGCCGGCCATTGTAATCAAAGCCGGCCGACAGGAGAAACGGCGTCCGGTACGTCAGGCCATCAACAGTCTTCGAGATGTCGGCGCCGCGGTAACCGTACACAGCAGCCGTCAATGAACGCGTAATTGAATGGTCTCCCAAGAAGACGCCGTTTTGCGTCATACGGTCATGCACATATTCCGGATCCAATCTGAAGAGTAAAGGCTTAACAACGCGCTTATAGATCATTGTGGATTCACTATAGCACGAAATGGGATATACTTTGCCTATATCTCACATCCATGAATCTCCAGCACGCACTCATGTATCTGGTGACAAATTACCCGATACTCGTCTACGGCGTCATCATGCTCTCGTCATATCTCGAAGGGCCGATCCTGGCCCTGCTCTGCGGCATATTTTATCGACTCGGTTATTTCCATCTCGTACCGGTATATTTCGCGCTCATGGCCGGCGATCTCATCGGCGATTGTTTCTGGTATTATATGGGTTACCGATTTGGCCACCGGTTCATCAGCCGATTCGGCAAATACGTCAGCATCCGAGAGGCTGACATTGCCAAGGTCGAAAGAATATTTCACGCCTACAAGGACACTATCTTGCTCGTTTCCAAACTGACCATGGGACTCGGCTTTGCCTTGGTGACGCTCTTCACCGCCGGCATGGTCAGGATTCCATTCAAGCGGTATATCGCCCTCAATGTCATGGGCCAATTCGTTTGGACAGCCTTGCTGCTCACCATCGGCTACCTGTTCGGCCACCTGTATGTGAGCTTCAACAATGTGCTGGCCCGCGTTTCATTGGTATCGCTGTTCGTCATCGTCATTTTCCTCTTGTTCGGTTTCGGCAAATACGTTCGGTCCCGCATCAGTAAAACCGCTTAAAACCAGGACGTGCATCGTACGCCAGCGCATATGATATCCATCATCATCCCCACCTTGAATGAAGAACTCGTCATCGAATCGACGATTCGAGCCCTCAAGGAAAAACTCACCATTCCCCATGAGATTATCATCTCTGACGGTAAGAGCACCGATCGGACGGTCGAAATAGCCCGTTTTGCCGGCGCCAAAGTCGTCGCCTACGCCGGCTCAACCAGGCAGACGATCGCTATGGGCCGGAATGATGGCGCGGCCGCCGCCAGCCCGGAAAGCCAGTTTCTCGTCTTTATAGATGCGGACTGCAGCATCAAGGATCCCGACCATTTTTTCACGGTCTGCTTGGATCATTTCGCCCGCGACCCGAAGCTCAATGCCCTATGCGTCGCCCGACGCGTCCTGCCGGAGCTCGAGACGGCCGCCGACCGAGTCATTTTTGACTTGTACAATGATTATTTCTGGTTCATGAATAACGTCATACATTTCAATATGTCGGCCGGCGAAATGCAGATGGTGAGGCGGTGCGCCTTTATCAGTATCGGCGGTTACAACGGCTCATTGGTGGCCAGCGAGGATGTCGATCTTTTCCAAAGGCTTGGCAAAACAGGCAAAGTCAGATATGAAAAGGGTCTCGTCATATACCATACGGGCCGCCGCGGCCATGCCATCGGCTGGCCGAAACTGCTCAGCCAGTGGTTTCTGAACAGCATCTGGATGATGGTCCTGGGACGGGCTTTTACCAAGGAGTGGGAACCGATCCGCACCGCGGATAAAACATCCGCTAACCGCCACCCATGAAAATTTCCATTATCATTCCCGCATACAACGAAGAACTCCGCCTGGCGGCGGCTATACGAGCGGCCTTGTCTCAAGAATACCCGTCATTTGAGGTTATCGTCGTCGACAACGCCAGCACAGATAAAACGTTCGACATTGCCTGTTCGTTCATACCGCGCGTCCAGGTCGTGAGAGAGGTCGTCAAGGGAACATCTGCGGCGCGCGAATGCGGCCGACAGGCGGCGACAGGTGAAATCCTGGCATACATGGACGCCGACTGCCTACCTGACAAGGATTGGCTATCCAAGGGCGTAGCGCTTTTTAAAACATCGGATGTCGTGGCCGCCTCCGGCCCATATGATTACTACGACGCCTCACCTGTCTTCAACGCCGCCTCGATGTTCATCGAGCGGTACGTATTTTCAGCCGTCAATATGGCCCTGCGGCCATTCCGCTTAGGTACCTCGATGATGGGCGGCAACAGTTTTTTTCGGGCAGCCTCCCTGGGAGCGATCGGCGGCTTCAACGTAGCCATAACGTTTTACGGCGATGAAACCGACGTGGCCAAGCGCTTGGCCAAGATCGGCACTATCGCATATTCGCCCAGGCTGACCGTGAAAACATCGGCCCGCCGGTTTCGCGCTGAAGGCACGTTGGTGATCTTCGGAAAGTATGTCAGTGCCTTCTTCATGGGCATATGTACGCGATAGAGCGTGTCGGGCGCGCTATTCGACATCAACCGATCGTAAAACCCGCCGGACGGCGGGTTTTACTCGTCTCTGGACGGCCAAGCGGCCGCCACCGAACGAAACTTATTGGGTTGTAGTGCCTGTGGACGTAGCCGTCGAAACTGGCGTGGCCGAACCGGCGGTCGAACCGTTGTCCGTTGCCATAGCCGACTTGTCATATTTGACGAGACCCTGAATGATGGTCAGCGCATCCTTGCGGGCCGCCGTAAGATCGGAAACGGCCGTCTTGATCTTGGCGCGAGCATCCTTCATCGTCGAAGTATTCGAGGCCATGACCGTCTTGTCGCCCTGATCGGGGACGAGCGGCGAAACCTCGGCAACAGCGGCTTGGGCCTG
>JAGWLE010000007.1 GCA_028864955.1 Patescibacteria group bacterium
ATCATTGAACCTCAAAACTTCGTTTATATCTGCCTTATACTTTGATACGACGCCCTGAATAGTGTCTCCAGACTTGACAGTATAGTTAATTCCCGATACCGGCAAAATGATAAGTGTCTGGCCTGGCTGGAGCGGCGCCGTCCTCGAAATATCGTTGGCCCAGAGTATGGTATTCACGGAAACATTGAACATTTCGGCAATTTCCGAGAGCGTATCGCCGCTTCTCACAACATATGTGCTGATGGTCTGGCTGCCTGTATCCGTTGAAGTTGCGTCAATCGAAGCAATATCAGGGGATAGGGCCTCACCATCGTCCACTGGCGCGATTTCCAAGGCCAAATCCGATGTCGGATTGATATTGGCGTGGGCCGAAAGCAAAGTCATGGTTTCCGTGGTCAAACCAGTATGGGCACTCTGAACGTCGGCGCTGGCCTCGATCGTACCGAGAAATGCTGAATTTACAAAAGAAATAAGACCGGCATTAACGGTCTCGGTGTAAATAAGAAAGGCTATAAAAGCCACGCAGAGGAACAAGGCTCCCGTGATGAGGCGTCTGCCAAATACCGGTTGTCGCTTTGTGCGAGAAGAATATAATTTCATAACAAATATGTTCGCTCTGCAAGTCAGCCGTTGAAATATTTCTGTCGTTCCGGAAGATTCATCCTATATAATAAAAGGCTTTGTTAAGCCATATATATGCACACAATATGCAGGATGCTCCTTCAGGGTATCAGGCGACAAAAGTCTGTCAATGTTGGCTGTACACAACATATACACAAGTACATCTGTTGATAGCTTGTCAATATATATTGTGTAAAATTTTATTATTGGTTGCCAGTACTGTAAGATAGCCGCATGTCCCTCAACGACCAGCAGAAAAAAGCTGTTGAAATCATCGATGGCCCCGTTCTCATCATTGCTGGCGCGGGTGCCGGCAAAACCCGCGTCATTACCCATCGGATCCTGAACCTGATCAGGAACGGTGTCGCGCCACATGAGATTTTGGCGATCACGTTCACGAACAAGGCTTCCAAGGAAATGCGCGAGCGCGTCCATGCGCTTCTGGCTGAAAATGTTGAGATCAATCGTCCTATTACCCTGCAGGGGCAGCCGTTCATAAGCACCTTTCACGCCCTCGGTGTTCATATCATTCGTGAACACGCCGGCATTCTGGGGCTGACCCGACATTTCAGCATTTACGACCGCGCCGATTCCCGTCGGGCAGTCAAGGAAGCCATGGCGGAGTGTGCTATCGATCCAAAGAAATTCGATCCGGGCACGATTCTCAATATGATATCGCGAGCCAAGGGTGACGGGCAGAGCCAGGCCGAGTACGCCGACCGTGCGCAGGACTACATGCAGGAAACAGTCGCCGATATTTGGGAAAAATATGACGCGATCGTCGCCAAAGACAAAGCGCTTGATTTTGACGATCTGCTTTTGAAAACCGCGCAACTTCTCGGCAGGCACGAGCAGATCCGCCGGCATTACGCTGCTGTTTGGAGATATATTCATGTCGATGAATATCAGGACACCAACAAAGTCCAGTATCAGATCACGAAATATCTGGCCAGCGCGCATCGGAACCTTTGCGTCGTCGGCGATGCGGATCAAAATATTTATAGCTGGCGCGGCGCCACCATTGAAAATATCCTGAATTTCGAAAAGGATTATCCGGAAGCAACCGTAATTCTGCTTGAAAAGAATTATCGCTCGACAAAGACCATCCTGGCGGCCGCGAACTCAGTCATTGAGAAAAATAAACTGCGAAAAAAGAAAAATCTTTTCACTGACAATGAAGACGGCGAAAAGATCGGTTTGATGATTTCGTACACGGAAGCGGACGAGTCGCGGGCCATCGCCGACAAGGCACGCGAACTGATCGCCGCCGGCATCTCGCCGCGGAACATTGCCGTCCTGTACCGCGCGAACTTCCTATCACGCGTGCTCGAAGAAGCATTCATCAAAAAGCAGGTACCGTATCAATTGGTCGGTGTGCGTTTTTTTGAACGCAAAGAAGTAAAAGATGTGCTCTCGTATATCCGGGCGGCGCTCAACAAGGAATCGCCGACGGCCTTGCCGAATGGCGGTTGGGCGGACATCGCCCGGATCATCAATGTGCCGCCGCGCGGCATAGGTAAAGCCACGATTGCCAAAATAAGTGCTGGCCAAGAATCGTCATTGCCGAACGCCATGCGGGCAAAATTGGCGAATTTCTGGAAACTGCTCGACGATATTCGTCAGCATGTCCGCGAGGAAAGTCCGTCAGAGGCTGTCAGATTCGTCCTCCAGGAGACAGGTATTGAAAAATTGCTTCGCAGCGGAGACAGCGAAGACGAAGAACGTCTGCTGAATGCCCGCGAATTGGTTTCCGTGGCGGCGCAGTATGACCACCTGCCGCCCGAAGAGGGGATCGAATCTCTGCTCTCGAATGCCGCCCTGGCCACGGATCAGGATGACCTGGCCACGGATCAAGAGGCGGTAAAACTGATGACGGTCCACGCCTCGAAAGGTTTGGAATTCGATCATGTCTTCATCGCCGGCATGGAGCAGGATCTCTTTCCGTTCAAGCACCTGGACGAAGCAGACACCAGCGAATCGGAGAAAGAGGAGGAACGCCGCTTGTTCTACGTGGCTCTGACCCGCGCGCGCAAGAAGGTTTACCTGAGCTACACCATTATCCGAACGGTCTATGGCGCTCAAAGGATCAATATGCCCTCGGAATTTATCGACGACATCGACCGTGAACTTATCGACTCGCCGCACGAACCGCAAAAGCCGAGCGGCGCAAAAGCATTATTCATTGACTTTTGATATGAATTTCAGAGCCAAAAAATCCCTGGGACAGCACTTTCTCACGTCGAAGCTCGTTTTGGCGCAGATCATTTCGGCGGCGGCGCTCAAACCCGGAGAACGCGTCCTGGAGATTGGACCAGGAACGGGAATCTTAACCGAAGCGCTTCTGGCTGCAGGCGCGAAACTGACTGCCATAGAAAAAGACGACCGGGCCATCGGTTTCTTGCAGAGAAAATTTGCGTTGGAAATCGCCGAGGGACGACTGAACCTCATTCATGGCGACGTCCTGGAATCGGACACGTCGCTACTGGCCTCCTGTCCAACGCCGTACGCGCTTGTCGCCAACATACCGTACTACATCACTGGCGCGATTCTCGAAAAATTTCTCGAATACGGGCCGCAGCCGGACCGAATGATCCTTCTGGTTCAGAAAGAAGTTGCCGAGCGAATCGTGGCTCATGACGGCAAAGAAAGCGTTCTCTCCCTGTCCGTCAAGGCGTTCGGCAGACCGCGAATCATTTCCATAGTGCCCGGCGGCGCGTTTAATCCGCCGCCATCCGTTGATTCCGCTATTATGGCGATCGATGACATCAATGATCGGGCATTCCGTGAACATTCTCGTGGCCGCCAGCCCCTCGATATCAAAAAATTCTTTATGATCGTCCGCGCCGGCTTTGCCCACAAACGAAAATTTCTCTTACGAAATCTCGAGGCGGTAGCGCCGCTCCGACAACTGGAATCGATTTGGCATGAACTGGAGATGGATTCAAAAATGAGGGCAGAAGAAGTGCCGGTCAAGGAGTGGTTAAGAATCGCAGAAAAAATTGAACTCGGATCAGAGCGATGAACCGACGGTCGATGAAATCTCACCTTCTTGGGGAAGTTCGACGCAATCCTCGCCGGCATAGACTTGGCATTGGCCGCCGGCGGTATAATTGCCGAGCAACTCGGTGGTGAAAGGGATATTGTACGACAGATAGGCCTGCGATCCTTCGTAGTACGTCAGCATCGTTACGTAACTGGGCGGCAACGCCTGTATCTCGACCAGCCAATTGCCGGTGCAGGAACAAAAATACGAATAATATAGTTGGCCGCCGAAAGCCGTTTGGCCGCCAGTCTGCGCCGCCGCTCGCGGCACAAATGATTCCGCGAAAGACTGCCAGGCATTCAGAAGGCTGGAAATGAACGTGGAGTTCGGCCGTATGGCGGATGTTTGATTATTTTTCTTGACCAAGTCCGTAAAGGCCTTCATGAGGTCGGTACTCGTTGATGTATCGGCCACGATCTGTTTTCTGATAGTCTCGATAGTGGCGGCCGAATAGCCTCGCTGTGCCGCCAAAGCGGTTTCATCGGCGATAAATTTGTCGCGATTAGTCAGGTTCGGGTTTGATTGAGAACTCGTGACAGGGCCGGCGCTGGCCGGGATGGGATTCTGCTGGCCATGCATGGCTGTTTGTGCGATCATGCGTCGCGTCAACGGGCCAAAAATGCCCGTACCTTGCGTGAGACCTTCTGGCGTCAGGATTTGAGCGGCATATTTTTCCTGGAGTCGACTGACGGCGGCGGCCGTATTTGTCCCAAAATAGTTCGTCTCCCGGCCAGGAGAACCAGGACCGGAAAGAGAGACTTGCGTCTCTGGATCGCTATTCAGCAATTTTTGCAGCTGCATAACGTCGTCTCCGCTCATGCCGAGCTTGAGCGTTCGCGTAAACGTCATATCCTGCGCCAATACCGATATAACGGGAAGAATACCGAAGAAAACGATGACAACGGCGAGCAGGGAATGCCGGGAGGAATGGGCGCATTTCTTCATGGCGAAATTATAGCACCCGAATGTCTAAAAATGCCCGTACTATCCCCATATTTTCGTGTTTTGCATAGCGGTGTGGGCTATAATTACTAGCATGGCGATTTCCTACCCGCGCATGCAGACAGTCATCGTATTTGTTGTATCGCTATCTGCGGTCATAGGCACCGAATATTACGTGAAATCACAGAGCTACGACGGCAACGCCGCTCATGACCAGGTCGCGGCCTTGGCAGCTCTGCCGACTGCCACCTCATCAGTCATCGATTCGCCTGAATTTAAGGACTGGCGCGAACAATTTTCAGGAGCAGGCACCGGCGGCAGTTCACAGAAAACAAAAAAAGGCGCGTCGGCAAACACTCCGCCGCAACTGACGGAGACTGACAAGCTCGGTCGCGATCTCTTTACCAAATATGTCCAGCTCAAACAGGCAAACCTACTCAACAATCCCGATGTCATCAACCAGACAACCGGTGACATCGTAACCTCAAACCTGATTGTCACGCCGCCAAAGACCTATGTCTTTAGCGATCTTCATGTCTCAACGCAAAATTCAGCTTCAGCCTTGGCCGCATACAGCGCGGCCGTAGCCCGTGTACTCCAGTCATACCCCGTACCAAAAAGCAGTTCCGAGATCATGAATCAATACTTGAGCAGCAATGATCCAAAAGTTTTGAGCGCCCTCACGCCGATCGTCAGCAACGAAAAGAAGATGCTTGCCGGATTGCTGGCCATACCCGTACCCAGTTCTCTGGTTACCGACCACCTCAATATGGTAAACGCGCTGGCCACACTGCTCTTTGGCTCGGAAGGCATGCAGGCGAGCAATACCGACACTGTTCGGGCGCTTTCGGGCGTGTCCGCGCATTCGACCGGCGCCGGCGCCATGCTCGATACCATCGGCACTCTGCAAAAGGATCTGGCCGACGCCGCCGCGCCGCTCAAGTTCGACCAGACCGTGCTCAATAACCTGCTGAACTGACCCGTATCCATTTTATGCATCGTACTTGTTTTACAATCCGCTTGCTGACACCCGTGTTGACGGCTTTGATCGTCGGAACCGTTTTTGTCTCATTCATGCCCGTGAATAAGGCGGATGCCCAATTCGGCGGTTCCGTGGCATGCAATGCCACACTGAACATCACCAATGCCGTACCGGTATACGACCAGTCGACAGCCGCGCTCAAGAACGTCAAGTGCACGGCTGATGGTATCGCCTGGCAGCTGGCGCATGTCGTACTCCATGAGCTCACAACCAGCGTGGTGAATTGGATCAATTCCGGCTTTAACGGCAGTCCGGCATTCTTGAGCAACCCCCAGGGCTTCTTTCTGGATGTGGCCGACCAAGCGACCGGTGCGCTTATAGCGGATACGGGGCCTCTGGCGCAGGCGCTCTGTTCGCCGTTTAGCCTGGATATCCGTCTGTCTCTGGCGCTCGGTCAGGTGCAAACAGACGATGAACGGTACGCCTGTACGCTTTCAACCGTCATTCAAGCGCAAAATGCCAACCTGCAAAGGCTTTCGAGCGGCCAGCCGCCGGTCAGCGTCTCAGTCGATCAGTCTGCCGGCGGCGCGACCATCAGCGATTTCCAGACCGGCGCAGCTTTTCATAATTCAGATCAACTTTCGGTAAACGGCCAGAGTATCGCCACTATCGGCGGTTTTTTCTCGGGTGATTTCAGCCAAGGCGGCTGGCAAGGCTTCCTGGCGCTGGCCACTGAGCCGCAAAACAACCCATACGGCGCCTCGCTCATGGCGCAAAGCGATCTGCAAATGCAGATCCTGGCGCGACAAAGCGCCATCAACAACGATCTCAACAGGGGAGCAGGCTTCCTTTCCTGGCAGAGCTGCGAGAATGTGCCGGTCGGCGGCACGTCTGGCAACGACTATGGCGGCGAGACGGGTAGTGGCGTAACGAATAGCATCCAAACAAAGCAAGTTTGCCAGACGGAAACGCCGGGTTCAGTCATTTCAGCCTCTCTGAACAAGCAACTGGGCGCGCCGACTGACGAATTGAACCTGACGAACGAGATCAACGAGGTCGTCTCGGCGCTCTTCTCGCAGCTGCTGACGCAGGTTTTGTCGCACGGACTCCTGTCGTCGAGCCAGCCGAGCATGTCAGGCACGAACAGCATCAGCCAGTCGTATGTCAATCAATTGTCGAACGATCCGGCACTCCAAGCAAATTTCGTGAATCTGCGATCCCAGTCGGTTACTGACCTCGATCAGGCGGCCGCCGGCATCAAGACGGCAGTCTCTCTCCGCAGCCAGGCGCTGGCGCTCATGACCAACGTGCAGAGTTCATATCTAACGACACGCGCCTGCATCGCCAACAAGATCCAGAACGGCGCTACCGGGTCGAACCTGAACACCTCGTATCTCCAAACCCAGCTCTCAACGCTCGACGCCTACATCGCGGAGAACGTCACGCCGCAAGTCGCCGCGTACCAAGGTACGTATGATGGCGCGAACAGCGCGCTCACCGACGTCAACAACATGGAATCCCAGCTGGCAGCCGCGGCCACGGCCAGCGATCTCAATAGCTTGAACAGCGACTTTAGCGCCCAACTCTCAACCCTTTCAACAACCTCCGCCGATCCGAGCGCCGCCCAGACCGACCTGACCACGGCCACGACGCTGTCAAAGAATCTGCAGTCCGCTCTGACGCCCTATCAGAACATTTGCAGCGGCGTTGCTCCTTCGAGCAATCTATAGCCACCGACCATGAATTTCCTCCACGCAAAAAATCTCGGAAAGATCCTCACCTTGACACTGGTCCTGGTCATAGGCGTCTCTCTGGTGGCAATGCCTCATGCCCTTGCCGCGACGTCAACAGGCGGCAGCGGCGTCCCCCAGGTAAATCCGCAGGCAAATGGTTTTTCTCTACTTGGATTGAATATGGTGGACATGGTTAATAGCATTTTCGCAAACCTGGTAAATGCCATTCTCGGTGTGACGAGCATATTCGTGGCGATCACGGGCCAATTGCTCAATTTCTCTATTGTAGTCACCCTTCATATAAAGGATTTTGTCGATAATACGCCGGCCATATACGCCATTTGGTCCGTCATCCGCGACGTGGCCAGCCTATTCTTCATATTCTTCCTGCTCTACGAGGCCATCAAGATCATTTTGAACACGTCCGCCAGCTACGGCAAGACGCTCGTCAATATCGTGGCGGCGGGCATCCTCATCAATTTCAGTTTCTTTATCGTCTCCATCGGCATTGACGCTTCAAATATCATTTCGCAAGCCATATACAATTCCATTCTGCCAAACCAGCCGGCGGTATCATTCAGCGGCGGCGCCAGCCTGGCCAATATTGCCACAACATTCAACGGCGGATCCGGCGGACTTTCCGGTATATTCATGTCCAACCTGAAGGTTACGACATTCTATAACGCCCAGTCATTAAACTTCACGGCGAAGGATGGCATTGGCCAACCATTGAAGATCATTTTTATTGGTGCCGTTGGCGTTGTCATCATGATTACGGCGGCACTTTCATTTGCCTTAGCCTCGGCAGCATTCATCGTCCGCCTCATCATTCTTCTTTTCCTTCTGGCATTTTCGCCATTTTGGTTCGCTGGCTTCGTCATTCCCGGACTTAGCAAAAAGTTTGATTTCAAAGGAACGCTCATCAGTCAGCTCATATTCATGCCCGTATATCTGCTGCTCCTATATGCGGCACTCAAGATTCTTTCCACGGCAAACATCATGGGTGCCGGCGCAAATATCTCGTTGGCCGGCATCGGCAGTGGCACAAATTGGATGACCGGCTATATCATCTTGGCCATCAATTTCGCCTTCGTTATCGTCATGCTCAACATGCCACTCTTCGTCGGCCTCAAGATGGGCGGCATGGCCACTGATTGGATGAAGAAGACCATGGACAATTTTGACGCCAAGAAGATTTGGGGCAATGTCGGCGGATATGTTGGCACAAATGCACTCGGCAGACCGGCAAGCTGGATTGATAAGAAACTCGCGAATACGCGTATCGGTAATAGTTATTACGGACGTGACATTCGTTCTGCAACTATCGGCGCTTTGGCAAAGAATAAATATGGTGGCAGTCGAGCTTGGGAAGATAAAACAAAAATTATTAAGGAGGTTGGCAAGAAGAATAGTGAAATCGATCGTATGCGCGCCTTCGAACAATTGGGGGAGGGCCATATTGCGAGCGCTATGCAGATCATTGATCCTACGGCGCCCATGCCAGCCTCAATGTCTGATGCGTATAAATCTGTCATGGGCCGCATGAGCGAAAAGGAAAAGATTGCTCAAGTGGCATCTCTACTTGGCAAAGATAAGCTGAAGGATCCAAACCTGCTTCGCCATCTCAAGAAGAGTGATTTTGAAGCAATCAAGAAGTCCGATGATTTTACTGAAGATGATAAGAGAGAGATTGCAGATGCGCGCAAGGAAACATTCAAGTTAGCGGTGACAAGCGGTAATGCAGATATTGTCAAAGACATGAATAAGTGGATGGAGGGCAGTGATCTCATGGGCATGCAGGACATCCTTACAGAGCCGACAATGATCGATCATTTAAATGGAGGGCAGCTCCGCGCCATGGATGAAGCGGGCCTTGATGACACAATCAAACACACAATTGGTCATGCCATAGAGGTCTGGCCGGCAACACATGGCGGAAGAAAGCATCCGGCTTTTGGGTACGCCAAGAAAAACAAAGACTCGTGGGGTTTACCGTAAAAAAATAATTAATCAACATGGATTCAATACCACCACAATATAAAAAACTAGCTGAATCAGCTGAACTGTACGACGAAGTCATAAAGGTCGGCACAAAATTTGACTTGCGCATAGACCAAATAGGGGAACTCGATGCAGAGATTCGAGATGTTCTAAATGGCGTGGCCAAATCGTCAGAGTTTGTGAAAGATATCTCATCGCGAATGGAAATTGACGCATCTTTGGCAAAAAAAATCGCAGAGGATATTAATTCTGGCATTTTAATGGCACTCAAAAGTAACACTCAAGTTCCCCCAACGACAACTATTCAGGGAAACATGGTCGAAAAACACATCTCGGCCGTGGAGTCGGCGGGCGGATTTAGTGTGATCCGTGAAGCGCCGCCTGCGCCGGGAAGCCTGCCGGGAGTGCAAACGGGAGTGTTTTCGGAACCATTGGCGGACCACCTGCTGGCCAGACCGCACGCGGAGGAATTACAGTCAGCGGAATTGGCGGAAGATCATCCGTTGCCGCGGGTCACGTCAAAACAGGCACCCGAGATGCGACCGACCGAACCGGATCCCTATCGCGAATCAGTCGAGTAAGCCTCTGTCGGAGTACAAATGGTATAATGTCCCTGAATATATAGCGTACACATCTCATGCGATTCCAAGTCCCCCAATTCATCGAGGTCGAAGACAAGATCTTTGGACCGCTGACCCTCAAACAATTCATCTATCTCGCCGGCGGGGGAGGGTTGTCATTCCTGGTATACGAACTCCTGCGCAGTTTGATATGGGCTTTCGTACCGATGGTCGCCATCATGGCTCTGTCGGCCACATTCGCCTTTTATAAAATCAACAATAAGCCATTCGTCAATGTCGCCGAATCGGCCTTCAAGTACTACTTCGGCCACAAGCTCTATATCTGGAAAAAAGCCGACAAAACACCCCCGGCCGCGGCACAATCTGCCGCCAGCAGTCAAAAGAATTACGCTTCGGTCATGGTTCCCAAGATTTCTGACAGCAAACTCAAGGATCTGACCTGGAGCCTGGACATCAAGGAAAGCATGTATTCGAACCCAAACCAAAAGTAATATGGCAAACCAACCGGAAACAACCCAGAATTTCGTGCCTATCCAGGAGATCCGTGACGGCATCATCGTCCTCAAAAACGGCGGCATGCGCTCCATCATGCTCGTATCGTCGCTCAATTTCGCCCTCAAATCGGCTGACGAACAAAGTTCCATCCTTATGCAGTTCCAAAATTTCGTCAACTCGCTCGACTTCTCCATACAGATATTCATTCAGTCGAAAAAGCTTGATATCAGGCCATATATCGCCCTCTTGGAAGACCGCTACAAAGATCAGTCCACTGAACTTATGAAGATCCAGGTCCGCGAATACATCGAGTTTATCCGCACATTCGTCGAAAGCACAAATATCATGTCCAAAAGCTTCTTTGTGGTCGTGCCGTACGATCCGGCGCTGGTAAAAACCGTCAAAAATCCTCTATCAAATATCTTGCCGGGCAGGAATAATGGTGACAGCGATCAAACCACGGCCGACAAACTCTTCCAGGAATATCGCACCCAGCTCGAACAGCGCGTCGCCGTCGTTGAGCAGGGACTGGTCAGGTGCGGCGTTCGGGCTGCCGAGCTCGGCACCGAGGAGGTGGTAGAATTGTATTACAAGCTATTCAATCCCGGAGAAACGGAAAAGCCGATACAGATCACCTAAACCTATGTCCATCTTTTCAAAAATTCTAGGCAAGAAGGATGAAAACCCGATCGTTTCCGTTCTGCCAAACGAGATATACCAGGCCGGCGTCTTGGAATTGAAGGATGTCATCGCACCTTCAGCCTTGAAGGTCAGCCCAAAGGATCTCAATCTCGGCGAGAAAGTCGGCCGCACGCTGTTCGTGATTTCATACCCGAGATTCCTCGACGAGAGCTGGTTTGCGCCGATCATCAATCTCGACAAAGTTTTTAACGTTTCCATATTCGTCCATCCCGTTGATACCGCCAAGATCCTGCGCCACTTCCAGAAGAAAGTTGCAGAAGTCCAAAGCCAGATATCACGACGTGAAGAAAAGGGGCTCGTCCGCGACCCGGCACTCGATACCGCATACCAAGATTTGGAAGCCTTGCGCGACCAATTGATGCAGGCGCAGGAACATCTTTTCGATGTCGGCGTCTATATAACGATCTTTGCCGACAGCGAAGGCGAGCTTGATAAACTTGAGTCCGAAATAAAGTCACTGCTCGAATCAAAGCTCGTCTATGTAAAACCCGCGCTTTTCCAGCAGGAGCAGGGATTCAAGTCAGTCATCCCCATCGCTGACGATCAATTGAACGTGCACTCAAAGCTCAATTCATCGCCCCTCTCATCACTCTTTCCATTCGTGTCATTCGACCTGACGTCAGATAAGGGTATCCTTTACGGCATAAATCGCCACAATTCTTCGTTGGTGCTCTTCGATCGTTATCTATTGGAAAATTACAATTCCGTGACATTCGCCGTGGCCGGCGCCGGTAAATCCTACTGCACCAAGCTCGAAATCCTGCGTACGCTCATGTTTGACACGGACGTCATCGTCATCGACCCTGAAAAGGAATATGAATACATGTCAGAAGCCACGGGAGGGAAGTACTTCAATATCTCCCTAAATTCAGAGCATCACATCAATCCGTTTGATT
The DNA here is from genome assembly GCA_028864955.1 of Patescibacteria group bacterium. GTDB lineage: Bacteria > Patescibacteriota > Minisyncoccia > Phycocordibacterales > PALSA-1337 > C7867-002. The sequence goes on from JAGWLE010000007.1 coordinate 11,997, forward strand.
TGCCCGTGCCAGCCGAAGATGAATCGGCCGCCGACGTTCTGCGCTCGAATATCATCAATCTCGTCGGGCTCTTTCGAATAATGCTTGGAGGTCTCACCCAAGAGGAGGATGCGATTATTGATCGTGCTATTACGGAGACGTATGCGCTCAAGGACATCACACCTGAATCAGACTTCAGAAGCGTTGAGCCGCCGCTTCTATCCGATTTTGAATTGGTACTCGCTGGAATGGAAGGTGCTGAATCACTCGTGCAGAGACTGACCAAGTATACCAAGGGAACTTGGGCCGGCTTCATCAATCGTCCGTCAAATGTCGACATTAACAAGAAATTCGTGGTTTTTTCACTGCGCGATATGGAAGACGAGCTCAAACCGGTAGCCATGTACATCGTCACACACTATATATGGAATGCTGTGCGCAAGAATAGAAAGAAGCGCCTGCTCGTCATTGATGAGGCTTGGTGGATGATGAAATCGGAAGATACGGCTTCATTCCTTTTCGGTTTGGCCAAACGCGGCCGCAAATACTACCTCGGACTGGCCACTATTACGCAAGACGTCGATGATTTCTTGAAATCGCCCTACGGTTTGCCGATCCTGACCAACTCTTCAATTCAAATCCTCTTGAAACAGTCACCGACGGTTATTGATCACATCCAGCAGACGTTCAATCTAACGGATGAAGAAAAGTACCTGCTCCTCGAATCAGATGTCGGTGAAGGCATGTTCTTCGTCGGACTCAAACACGTGGCCATCAAAATCGTGGCTTCATACACAGAAGACCAGATCATCACCACGAATCCAGCGCAGGTGGCGCAGATAGAACAGGCAAAGAAACAACTCGAAGCGGCAGGGCAGTAACGGAGGTCCGACCTCCGTAGGTTCGACCTCCGCATGATGCTATAATCGGTGCATGTCGAAGATAAGCACTGGGGAATGGGTAGCGGTATATTGCATTGCAGGCATCATTGACATCGTTCAATGGTTTCTCATTCCGCTCGTGGGCGCTGATACAATTGCCGATCCATTTATTGGAATTCTATTTGCCCTCTACTTTCAGTTAAGAGGCGTTTCGATGACAAGACGTATCAGTCGTTTGGTTTCATTGGTTGGAACAACCGCCCTAGAAGAATTTTCATTCAGCATTGCTCCCGCTTGGATCGTCGATGTCTGGTATATTCACAGGAGTGTCAGGCAAGAGGATGCGG
>JAGWLE010000072.1 GCA_028864955.1 Patescibacteria group bacterium
TTTTGTGCCGCTGCTTCCCCTGAGATCAGAAAAAACACATTTCACATTTACATGGCGGTCGGTTCTCGACATCTGGTCAAAAAATAAACGATTCTTCATACCCGAAGTTGTCGATAATTTTATGGAAGACACTGGTGTCGTGCTATCGATTTTCATCTACATAAAATTAATGAGTGTAACGCAGGTAGGCATTATCGGTACACTGACATCTGCAGCAGTTATCGTGTTCACGCTTTCGATCGGCAGAATTTCTGATGGCTGGAATCGCCCTCATTTGTTGCGTATTGGTGCCGTATTAGTCAGTCTGACTTGGTTGGTGAACGCGGTCGTTGGCGGGTTCGTACCAAATCAATGGTTCTTTTATATCGCGACAATCATCAACACGTTAGCTGTGAAGACGTTTCTCGTGCCATATCAGTCATTTCTCATGAATGCGGCACGCAAAGATGACGCGCAGTTCATTGTGCTGCGTGAGATTCCGGTTATACTTGGTCGTATTATCATGTATTCTCTGGCGCTTGTTCTCTTCAATAATTTGCCCATATTGTTCGTTATCACTGCATGTCTATTCATCTATTTCTGGTTTTTAGATTCACGACGTCTTGCTATACTTGGTTCATAATTTCCAAAATTGATGCCCATCATCTCCGTCAAAAACCTGAAGAAGTCATATCACGACGGCTCGGACACGGTGGCGCTTTCGGGCGTGACATTCGACGTTGAAAAAGGCGAATTCGTGGCGATCATGGGTCCGTCGGGCAGCGGTAAGTCGACGCTCTTGCATCTCTTGGGCCTGCTCGATGAAGCCACGGCCGGCAGCTACCTTTTCCAAGGTAAGAATGTTTCGAGTTACTCGGCCAATGAATTGGCGGATATCAGGAATCGGAAGCTCGGTTTTGTCTTTCAATCGTTCAATCTCCTGCCTCGCACCTCTGTCGTGGAAAACGTCAAATTGCCGCTCATATATTCCGACGTGCCGGAACGAGAATGGGACAGACGCGCCCGTGAAGCCGTAGCCGCCGTCGGCCTTGGCCACCGCGAAGGTCATGAATCCACCGAACTTTCCGGCGGCGAGAAGCAGCGCGTGGCCATCGCGCGGGCGCTCGTCAACGATCCTGAAGTCATCTTTGCCGATGAGCCGACGGGCAATCTCGATTCAAAGTCCGGTCAGAATGTCATGTCCATCATCCAGCATCTAAATGAAGAACATGGCAAGACCATCGTCCTCATCACCCATGAAACCGGTACCGCCGATCACGCCGAGCGCATCATCAGGCTGATCGATGGTCAGATCGAGAGCGATCACAAGGTCAAGAATCGCCTCAAGGCCGATGCGGCGTATAAGAAATAATATTGTCCCTGACATGCGTATGTGCCAAAGATGAGGTCACGAGGCGCGAACTTTGTGCGCTATAATATACGCTGAATATGACCTGGAAGCATGTCCTCAAAACGTCGCTCACGGGCTTGTCGACGAACCGCTCGCGGTCGGCCTTGACCATACTCGGTATCGTCATCGGCATCACCGCCATCATGCTGGTCATCTCGCTCGGCGCCGGAGCGCAGGCGCTCATTCTCGGCGAAGTGCAGGGACTCGGCACGAATACCATCGCCATCATTCCGGGACAGGTCTCAACCAGTCCGACCTCGAATGCCGGCGCCCTTTATAGCGATTCGCTCAAGCCGCAGGATGTCACGGCACTGCTCAATAAAGCCAACGTGCCGCAACTCCAGTCGCTGATGCCAGTCGTCATCGCTGGCGACACCGCCACGTACGGTTCCAACACCTACCAGGTGACCGTTTTTGGCGGCACCGATCTCATCGCTGATATCTTCAATCTGGTGCCGGCCGAAGGCCAATTCTTTGATTCGAGCGATGTTCTGTCGCTTTCGAGCGTGGTGGTTATTGGCGCTGACGTGCAAAAATACTTGTTTGACACTGATGAGCCCCTGAATGAGAACATCAAGATCAAAGGACGCAATTTTCGCGTTATCGGCGTTCTGCCGAAATCAGGCGGCGGTTCGCTCTTCAACTTCGATTCCATGGTCATCATGCCCTATACGACGGTTATGACGTACGTCACCGGTCAGAAATACTATAACCGCATCATTACGCAGGCGGTTTCCGACGCGGCCGTGCCGATGACGGCGGCCGATATCAGGCAGACCTTGGAGGAGTCGCATAATATCACTGATCCGACCAAGGACGATTTCACCATCGAGACGCAGCAGACCCTGGCCAACACGCTCGGCACCATCACCAATGCCCTGACGTATTTTCTGGTGGCGGTCGCTTCGATCGCCCTGTTCGTCGGCGGCGTCGGCATCATGAACATCATGTTGGTGGCCGTGACGGAACGCACGCGCGAGATCGGCTTGCGCAAAGCTCTGGGCGCGCGCGATCGCGACATCCTCTCGCAATTCCTGCTCGAAGCGGTGCTCCTGACTGCGATAGGTGGAATTATCGGCATCGTGCTCGGCTCGTCGCTGGCATTTCTCATTTCGCTCATCTTGTCCAAAGGTCTCGGTGTTAATTGGCAGTTCGTCTTCCCCTGGAGCGGCGCCGTGCTCGGCTTCAGCGTCTCGGCTGTCATCGGCCTCATCTTTGGCGGCTATCCCGCGCGGCAGGCCAGCAAGAAGAGTCCGATCGAGGCGCTACGCTATGAATAGGGAGTATGAGGTCCGACCTAGCTAGGTCAGACCTCCTGTTGACTTCAAACGACGGCTCTGTTAACATGCAGCCACGCTCCACTGAGC
>JAGWLE010000073.1 GCA_028864955.1 Patescibacteria group bacterium
AGTGGATACCGCGCGTTCTTGGTGACATGTTCACGCGCCTGCCGAATAACTTTGGCTATCTCGCGAATCGGTTGGATAGAACCGATCTCATTATTGACGGACATGATGGAGACCATGAAGGTCGAGGGCTTCAGCGCTTTTTTCAGCTCATCGAGCGAGATCAAACCTGCCGAATTCACGGGCAGGCGCGTAACTTCCACGCCATGCCTCTCCATCATGGCGGCGCACTCGATGACTGATGAGTGTTCAATCGCCGAGATGACGAGGTGGAGTTTCTGATTGCCGTCTCTATGCGCGGCGCGAGCGGCGCCTTCGAGCGCCAGGCCGTTTGCCTCCGTGCCGCCACTGGTGAAGACGATCTCATCGGCATGGGCCTGAATAGACCGCGCGATGCTCTGACGCGCTTCCGCCAGCGCTTTTTCAGCCGACACGCCTTCTTTGGAAAAAGCCGATGCGTTGCCAAATACCGGTGAAGAAAACTGCTTTACTTTGCGTAAAACCCGCGGATCGACTGGCGTGAGCGCAGCATAGTCGAGATAGATGCGATACTTCTGAAACAGAAAATTCATGGGAAATGCGTCAGCTTGAATGTACCATTATTGATTCTTTTTTTCTAATGACTGTCGTATAATATCCGCACCATGACATTTCTGGCCGCAAATCCGCTCCTCGTCGGCTTCATCATTCTGACTCTAGCCACGCTGGCGCTCTTTGGCCTGGTTATCTGGATGTGGCTCAAGCTCCGCCGCTTTCTGATCGGCATAGACGCGGCCAGCATCAAGGATTCACTGGCCTTCGTCGGCAACAGCCTCGATGACCTGCAGAAATTCCGCGCCGACATGGATGAGTATCGAAAGACGGTTGAACAGCGTCTCAAGAAGAGCGTTCAAGCCGTGCACACCGTGCGTTTCAATCCTTTTCACGGCGAAGGTTTTGGCGGCAACCAAAGTTTCGCCACCGCCTTCCTGACCGAGGACGGCGATGGCGTCATCATTTCCAGCCTCTATTCCCGCGACCGCGTCAGCATCTTTTCCAAGCCAGTCAAGAATCGCGCCAGCGAGCATGAATTGTCAGATGAAGAGAAGGAAGCCTTGGAGAAGGCCGTACAAAATCTAGGCTGACGGAAATAGGACAAGACATATATATAGCTGATTTGTCAACTCCCCTCTTTTCTGCTACACTCAAAATCCACTTCATATGGCCACTCAAACCAGCAAAAATCTGGACCGTGCTTCTGGCGCCACGATACAGCGCGCGCCGGTCGTGGTCGTCATGGGTCACATCGACCACGGCAAATCCACCCTGCTCGACTATATCCGCAAATCAAATGTCGTTGCCGGCGAAGCCGGCGGTATCACGCAGCACGTCGGCGCCTATCAAGCTGAATTCGTCGGCACGGACGGCACGAGGCACGACATCACATTCCTGGACACGCCCGGCCACGCGGCATTCACTGGTATCCGTGAACGCGGTGCTGCAGCGGCCGACATCGCCATTCTGGTCGTCTCTGCCGAAGACGGTGTCAAACCGCAGACAGTCGAAGCGTTCAAGCAGATCCAAGCCAGCAAAATCCCCTTCGTCGTGGCCATCACCAAGATAGATAAATCTAACGCCAACATCGACAAAGCCAAAACTTCTCTCGGCGAGCATGAGATCTACGTCGAAGGCTGGGGCGGCGATGTGCCGTGCGTAGCTGTCTCTGCCGTAACCGGTGTCGGTATTCCCGAGCTTCTGGAGATGATCATGTTGGTGGCCGAGTTGGCCGATCTCAAAGCCGACCCGTCATTGCCGGCAGAGGGTATCGTCATCGAATCGACACTCGACACCAGGAAAGGCATCTCCGCCACGCTCCTCATCAAGAACGGTTCGCTCGAAACCGGCACGTTCGTCGTGGCTGGCGCCGCCTTCGCGCCAGTGCGCTTCATAGAGAACTTCAAGGGCCAGAAGATCGACAAAGCCGGACCGTCGACGCCCGTTATCATATTCAGCTGGGACGAAATTCCGCTCGCCGGCACGGAATTCGTGACCGCGACGAACAAAAAATCCGCCGAGAAAATGTCTGCTGAAAACAAAGATGCGGAAAAAGCTGCCCGCGCCAAGACGCTGACAAATGTCGCGGCTGCCACCAAAGCGGCCGACAAGCTGACCGTCGCCGAGAAGGCTGCCGTGAGCGAATCGGCGATCGCTGAACTGCCGCTGGTCATCAAAGCCGACGTCATCGGTTCGCTCGAAGGCGTCAGATTTGAACTCGCCAAGATCACTCACGGTAAAGTCCGGCTCAAGATCGTCTCCGAAGGCATCGGCGACATCAACGAGAACGATATCAAGCTGGCAGAGAGCGATCCGAACATCATTGTCCTCGGCTTCAATGTCGAGTCGGACAAGAAAGCTTCGGCTATGATCGAACGGTCATCTGCGCCAGTCAATGTCCGCACATTCAAGATCATCTACGAGCTGGCAGAATACGTCCGCGAGACCATTTTGGCCAAAGTCCCCAAGGAGTATGTCGAGCAGGTTATCGGCCGCGCCAAGATCCTGGCCCTCTTCTCCCGTGAAAAGGATCGCCAGGTCGTCGGCGGCAAGGTTGAAATGGGCTTGCTCGAGAGCGGTGCCAACGTGCGCATCATGCGCCGCGAGGCCGAGATCGGCCGCGGCACGATCCGCGAACTCCAGTCAAAGAAAGTCCGGGTCGGCGAAGTCAATGAAGGTTTCGAATTCGGCATGCTTGTCGAAGCAAAA
>JAGWLE010000008.1 GCA_028864955.1 Patescibacteria group bacterium
GTTTCCGCAATGATTCGCGAGGACGCCTGAATGGCGTCCGAGTGGAGTCTATTTCATAACAATGTCAATGAATATGCACCAAACTGACTGTCGGCAGCTTGCTAAAATGTTTTCGGGTTCAGGCGAGGCTTTGTGGCGTATGGTACTATTTATGAGTGCCTATCATGAAAAGATTTTGGCGGGTCTCGAGGTGGGTGGTTGCCATGGCTGCGGCGGTCATCCTGGCGGTGTGTGTCTGGCAGTTTATTCCGAGGCAAAGCGCGTGGCAGGCGCCGGCGGACGCGGCGTCTCTCTCGGATGGTAGTCCGGCATTTATGCAAGAATTGGCGGTCATGACGCGGTCCCGGGTTGAGACTGGCGATGCTGTCGAGCCGATTCCGGCCGGCGCTGATTTCCAGTCGGCGCTTCTCTCGGCTATCAATTCGGCCTCGAGTTCCATCATGATGACCGATTTTCCCTGGGATGGTGGTGATTTTACGCATAGCGTTTTCCTCGCCCTGACGGCCGCGGCCGAAAGGGGCGTCACTGTCAGAGTGCTGCTCGACGGCTTTGGCGGCCGCACTGTTCCGGAAGAATGGATCGATGGTCTGCGCCAGGCCGGCGGCAAGGTATCGTGGTACCACACTTTCAATATTCTTGATCCGCTTCAGTACGATGTCCGCGACCACGCCAGATCGTTCGTTTTTGACGGCAGGCTGGCCTTTACGGGCGGCATAGGTTTCGTCGATTATTGGGTCAAAAATGCCGACGGCTATGATACCTGGCGCGATCTGATGTTCGCTATACGCGGAAATATGGCCGACAGTCTGGAAAGTGATTTTGCCAAATTGTGGAAGTCCGCCACTGGCGAAGTTTTGGATACCAGGCTGTCAGGCGCGACTACGCCGCGGGCGGCCACCGCCTCGTCCAGCGACGGCGTCGATTACATATCCATATTCGGCAAACCCTCGCTCGATTTCCAGCCCGATCGGTATGCATTTCTCATGACGGCCCTCGGTGCCCGGAAAAAGTTGTATATAGAAAGCGCCTACATCGTGCCCGACAGCGATCTTATCCAGATCCTCGAAGACAAGGCGCGCGCCGGCGTCGATGTGCGCATCATTTCGCCCGGGCCGGTAACATCCGCGCCGATTTTGCGCTCCGCCTGGCACACCTATTTCAGCGGCCTGCTTTCGGCAGGCGTGAAGCTGTATGAATATCAGCCGACCATGATACATTCAAAGATCATGGTTGCCGACGACCTCTGGTCGCTGGTCGGCTCGGCCAACGTCGACGATCGATCGGAATCAATCAACGTCGAAAGCGTGCTCGGCATATCCGACGCGGCCTTGGCAAAGAGCCTTGATGATATCTTCATGAATGACGTGGCGCAATCGAAACAGATAGAATTGCGCGATTGGCAGAACCAGTATGGATTTTTCGACAAGCTGCAGTCCGATTTCTGGCTGCTGTTCAAACGGCAGGAGTGATCGAGCCTGTCATCGGCCGGATTGTGATATAGTAGATGGACGAGCGCACATTCGCGAGCGACATGGTCATGAATGGCGAACCAATCATTCAAGCGGAACATCTGACCAAGAAATTCAAAGACGTCACGGCGGTTGATGACGTGTCTTTCACGGTCGGCAAAGGGGAGACGTTCGCTTTCCTCGGTCCGAATGGCGCCGGGAAGACCACGACCATAAAGATGCTCATCACGCTCTTGAAGCCGACAAGCGGCCGGGCGTTCATCGACGGGTTGGACGTGGTCAGTCAGGCGACTATAGTCCGTTCGCGCATCGGATATGTGCCCCAACTCATTTCTGTAGACGGCAGTCTGACCGCTTTCGAAAACCTGATGCTCATGGCCCGCCTGTATGACATACCGCATGCCGAACGCCGGCAGACGGTCGAAAGGACGCTGGCGTTCCTGCGCTTGGATGGCCAGCGGCGGGCGCTGGTCAAGAGCTTCTCCGGCGGCATGATCCGCAAACTGGAAATCGGGCAGGCGATCATGCACAGGCCGCACGTCATATTCCTCGATGAGCCGACGTCAGGCCTCGATCCGGTGGCCCGACGCGACGTTTGGAAGCATTTGCTGGAGTTGCGCGATGCGTTCGGCACGTCGATTTTCTTTTCCACACACGATATGGAAGAAGCCGATGAGATGGCGCATCGGCTGGTCATCATGAACCGCGGCACGATCGCCGCCATGGACACTGTCGCCAACCTTAAGGCCAAGACAGGTAAGTCGTCCGCTTCGCTCGAAGACGCTTTTATATTTTTTACCGGCGAAAACCTTGCGGACGGCGGCAATTTTCGCGATATCAGGCGCGCCAGGCAAACCGCCCGCAGATTGGGCTAAGATCATGATGATGCGATCTATAATCCAAACCATCGTGAAGTCGTACGTCCTGGCGGAAATGGAAGTCAGGAAGCTGATCCATGATCCGACCGAACTCATCAGCCGGGCTGTGCAACCTATCCTCTGGCTCGGCATATTTGGCGAAGCTCTGAGCAAAGCCCGGGCCATTCCCACCGGGGATCTCACGTACATGCAATTCATAACACCCGGCATTCTCACGCAATCCGTGGTTTTCGTGGCCATTTTTTACGGGCTCAATATCATCTGGGAGAGGGATCTGGGCTTGTTACAGAAATTCCTGGTGACGCCGGCGCCGCGCCTGGCGCTTGTTCTCGGAAAAATGATATCGGCCGGGGTCCGGGGCCTCTGTCAGGCAGTCATCATCTATCTATTCGCGACGCTCCTCGATATTCAGCTGGTCGTGACGATTCCGGCTATTCTCGGCGTGATCGTCATCATCATGCTTGGCGCAGCTTTCTTCACCGGCCTTTCCATGATCATCGCGTCGATCGTCAAGACCCGCGAGCGCTTCATGGGCATCGGTCAGGTCATCACCCTACCTCTCTTTTTTGCGTCCAACGCCATATATCCCATATCGATCATGCCGCCGTGGATGCAGGCGGTCGCACTCGCCAATCCGTTGAGCTACATGGTTGACGGGCTTCGAAATCTGCTTGTCAGCGGTTCACTCTCCGGCGTCGGGCAGGACATATTCATATTAGCGGCCTCGGCCGCGCTTATCTCCATGGTCAGCGCCTATATGTATCCAAAAGTTGCCGCTTGAGCGTGCAAACACCGATAGATCGGATCGTCGCCGCGTGTTATACTTCAGCCAAGGAAGATGCGTGCGCCTGGTGTCTATCACATCATGCGTACTTACTTTCGTTCGCCATATTTCCGAATATTGATCATATGCGTTCTCGTCTCCGCTGGCATTGTGGCCTATCTGGTCATTGGCGCCGGTCGGCGACAGTCGCCCATCATCATAGATCCAGATCAGTTGTACCCGCTATCCTATGTCGTGGACGGCGATACTATCAGGGTTCTCATCTCGCAGCGAAGCGTCGCCGTCCGCCTGCTCGGCATCAATACGCCGGAAACGGTTGATCCGCGCAAATCGGTCGAGTGTTACGGACCGGAAGCTTCGAAGGAGACCAAGTCCCTTTTAGCCGGTAGATCGGTCAGGCTTGTGCAAAATCCCAACAGGGAAGCGCGCGATGCGTATGGCCGCTATCTGGCGTATGTTTATCGCGATGACAGTCTTTTCGTAAATGAATACCTCATAAGCAACGGCTATGCGCGTGAATATACCGTTGGACGGCCGTATTCATTTCAGAGTGAATTTCGAAGCCTCGAATCCGAGGCACGCCGTCAAGGGAAGGGCTTATGGGGCGCCTGCCCGCCGCCGGCGGAGAAAGCCTCGCCTTCAGGCGGATTTTAACTTTATTTGATACGGATTTTATCGCAGGCTGGTATGCTCGCGGTAGTCTCGATTATCAGAGATAACACCACAGTTATGTACACATTCTCAATTCCACCGTCTTCTCGGCAGAATGTTCGCGTTCAGGGTTTTACGCTTATCGAAGTCTTGGTTGTCATCGGCATTATCGCCGTGCTGGCCGCCATCGTCCTGGTAGCCGTAAATCCCGCCCGCCAATTCAAATTGGCCAGGGATTCCCAGCGCACTAGCAATGTCAACGCGCTTTTGAATGCGATCCATCAAAATATGGCAGAACATCGAGGCGTATTCACCTGCGGTGGCGCACCTCACAGCCTGCCGTCGACCGCCGAAGTGGTCATGAGTACGACTACGCCGGGATACAGCGGCGATATTGCGCCGTGCATCGTGCCGGATTATATCTCGGCCATGCCTTTCGATCCGCTCGCCGGCAATTACACCGGTACCAGCAGTTATGATACCGGCTATGTCATCTGGCAGGGCACCGATGGGCGCGTGACGGCGAGTTCGACGGGTGAGCTCATCGCTGCCATATCCGTGACCCGGTAAAGCCGTACTTTACTTGCAGGCTGTTTACCCGTACTATGGATAGCGATGTATATTTCGTACCGCCTTTTGATAGTTCTTTCAGTGATTGCTGTGGCCGTGGTGGCGCTGGCGCTGGCATACCGCATCGGGCTGGCCTTGCCCTATCAGGCCGTGCGCTCCGTCGAGAGCGCTTCCGGCCAGAGCTTGCATGCGCCGGTCCGGGTCGAACAATCGTTCTATAACGACAGCGTCGCCTCCGACACGAATGCCGAGGCGCAGCCGCAGCCAAATCCATCATCAAGTCCGCAGCCGCATAATCCCGCGGCGACGGTTCCTCACGCACCGATCCTCGGTCCTGTCATAAGCGCGCAGTCATATCTGGTTGGCAACGTAGCCACGGGCAGGATATATCTGGAAAAAAATGACACAGAAGTTCTGCCGGTGGCTTCGATGTCGAAGCTGATCACGGCTTTTGTGGCAACGGAAACATTGCCGCCGAGCCAGCCGGTGACCATTACGGACGCGGAAATGAATACTGCCACGGATACCAGCCATTTGGCTGTCGGCGAGACGTTCACGGCCAGCGAACTTCTCTATCCCATGCTGCTCAATTCCTCGAATGTGGCGGCCGAAGCTTTGGCCTCGACCAGTGACCGGACAAAGTTTCTCGAATTAATGTCGAGCTATGCCTGGGAAATAGGCATGCCGGCAACATTCTTTGCCGACCCTTCGGGCGTCAGTCCGCGCAATATTTCCACGGCCGTGGATTTCTTCAATTTGGCCAAGTATCTGTATTCCTCGAGACCTGATATTTTGGCGATCACACGTACGGTGAGTCAGCGCGTGGCCACGACATCTGAACATTTGGGGCATACATTTGACAGCATTCATCCGTTCGTGACCGATCCGAGATTTATCGGCGGCAAGACCGGCCATACGCCGGAAGCCCGTGATACCATGCTGACCATACTCAACATCGGCGGTCAGCCGATCGCCTTCATCGTCCTCAGTTCCGAGGATCGCCGGGCCGATACGGATATGCTTATCGAGATGTATTCAAAAAAATCTTGAACGTAGCTTGGTCTATCTATGCAAGCCAGCTCTGGATAAGCTTCTTTGTATCATCCGGGCCGGCGACCTGCACGCAATCAACACCGGTGGCTTTGGCCGGATAGTCATTGCCGCCAAAGAACAGAGCGTCGCCAACGAAGGTGATGTCATCGGGACCGATATTCAAGAACAGCTCAAGTTTACGAATACCGTAGGCCTTATTGATGCCGCGCCGAGTAATGTCGATGGATGTGGCGCCACCGATGCGCACATCGAAACCGGGCAATTTTGGAGCCAGGGCGGCCGCGATCTTGTTGCGTTTTGAGCGGTCCTGGTCCCAGCGGTACTTGGCCTCGACGGGCGCCTTTTGACCGAGAGCGGAAAAGGTGATCTGTGAACCGCGATCCTCGATGATGTCACCCCAGTGTTTTTCCGGGGTTTTGTAACCAGCCGCAGCCAGAGCGGTATTGAGAGCATTCATGACCCGTTCTCTCTCCGCCGGCGTCAAATTTTCCGCGTATTCCTCTACCCAGCTTCCTTTCCATGTATAGAGGCGGGTGCCGGACGTCGGCAGCAGGTACAGATTGCCGTAATGGTCGGCGCTGCCCGGCAATGAAGCCAGGAATTGAGCCTGGAATTGCACATAGCTGCCGCCGGAAATGACGGCGACCTTTTTCTTTGAAAGCAGCCTGACCAAGAGAGCGGCCATCTCCGGATCAACTGGCGACTTGCTCTTGGTGAGCGTGCCATCAAGGTCGAAAATGATGAGTTGTTTTGAATGGGCTGTCATGCGAATCGCGTCAAGCTCGTATCTCCAAAGTTCTATGTTTCCAACATGCGCAGCAGCGCCGACATCTTCATGGTGGCCACGCCGGTCACCAGGTCGCCGCCGCCGTAATACATATAGGCTGTCGTGCCTCGTACGACCAAGCCGCAGGGAAAGACAACGTTCGGCACAATGCCTTTGCGTTCGTATTCCTCTTCAGGTTCGAACAGCGGCACGGCACTGCGAGCCTTGACGATGGTCGGGTCGTTGAGATCGAGAAGTACGGCGCCGACGCGGTATGTCGTCGACCATGAGACGCCATGGTAGAGGAGCAGCCAGCCAGCCTTGGTCTTGACGGGCGGCGCGGAAATGCCGACTTTGCCGCCGTCCCACATGCCTCGCCGCGGCGTGATGATCTCTATGCACTGGGTGATTTTATATGTCGAAAAATCAAGAGCCGCCACGAAATCAGCGCAGACACTCTCATGGACTCGGTGGAATATCATGTAACCGCCCTTGCATGGTTCCGGCAGAATGGCGGCGTCCTTGTTGGCGATGGACGGCGGCGTGATGATGTCCGGCTTTGACCATGAGCCCCATTTTTTCTTGAGGAAATCAGTCGTCGGGATCGAACTGACGGCCACGCGCGGCGTGCTGCCGTCGTAGGCCGTGTATGTCATATAAACACGCTTGTCTATCTCCATCAGTCGCGGATCTTCGCAGCCTCGCGACTCGAAATCCGCCCGTGGAAAATATATCGGCTTATCGGAACGTTCATCGATGGACAAGCCGTCAGTCGATGAGGCGTAGCCAATAGTCGAGATATTGTCGACAGCTACGGCCCGATAGAGGATATGAGTCTTGCCGCCAAGATCTATGGCGGCCGGATTGAGGGTGCCGCGCGTTTCCCAGAGCATTGAAGGTCGCGGCGAGATGATCGGATTGCCGGCAAATCTCTTGACGAAAGCTTTTTGCGATTCCGTGATGCTCGAGAGGAGATTTTCAAGCGGGATTGTGGCCACGGCGCAGTGCGTGTCAGCTGCGCCGTAGTACACCTCGAATTTCTCATTGCGGATCAGGGCGCCGGTCGGAAAAACGATGTGAGGCACCTGGCCGGTATGCTCGTAATACTCATCCGGCACCATGAACGGACCTTTGGTCCGGCCAAGGATATGGCGCGGATTATTCTTGTCCAGAAGCACGACTTCGATGCCGAAGACCTGATCACTGCTGCCGTAACGTTGGATATGCGAATACACGACCACCCAGCCCTCATCGGTCAGTACCGGCGGCGCGCCAAGCTCGATATGATCCGTCGGCAGCCGGCGGATATGGATTTTGTGAGCATCGAGATTCTTCCACCATTCGTCCCAGAATTTTGGCGACCAAATGTCGCTCTGGTTGTCGAATTCAACGTAACAGATATCGGACGGCTTGCGGTCGGTATTGACTGTCAAAAGGGCGGCGATTTTGCCATTAATCTTTTCGGGGAATAGAGTCATGGCCTTGGCGTTGAAGGGCGTAACCAAATGTTTCTCGGTTACAGTCTGAAGATCTTTTGAGAGCGCCACGGCAACCTTGATGTTATCTGCGGAAAACGGGTAACCGCCCAAGGCCGTGTAAAAGATATAGTATGTATCGCCAAGTTTGGTCACGCGCGGATCCTCACAGCCGCAAAAGTCAAACTCGCGGTCTGGAGAGATGAGGACCTTTCTATCGCTGAAATGGAAGCCGTCATCGGACACGGCCGTAGCCACCACCGACATGCGGATGTGAGGTTCGCGCAACAGATCCGGCTCCGACATGGCTCGGTACACCATGCGGATCTTCTTGCCGTCAATGACGGGACAGCCGTTAAAAGCGGCCGCGGCTTCCCATGGATGCTCGCGTACCGGTGAGATTATCGGGTTGTGGTCTGAACGGGTGAGAGTGAACATAATGATGAATGATGTAGGATCTCATACCTTACCGTGCTCGACCAGCCAGTCGAGCAGCTGTTTGAGCGGCGTTTGGGCGATGCAGACGTGACGGTCGCCGCCGCCATAATAAACCATGAGATTATCGCCGATGATGACGGCGCCGGTGGCATACACAACCCCGGGTTTGCCGTCATTCTCGTACGGCATATCCGGATTGAGGATCGGCTGCGGGGAACGGTAGAGGATCTTTGTCGGATCCGACAGATCGAGCAACATGGCGCCGATGCGGTAGCCGATACCGTACTTGTCGGGGTCGTCCTTGTCGATGGCATGGTACAGGAGCAGCCAGCCATTGTCTGTCTTGATCGGCGGGGGACCGGCACCGCGAACGCGATTGTCCCAGTAATCCTTCCGTCCCATGAGCACGCCGCCCGGCCGCTTGCTCTCAATGTAGCTCGAGAGCGCGTCCAGGCTGTCGATGTATTCGATTTCGACCCGCGGCACTATCGAGGTGATGATGGCGTATTTGCCGTTTACTTTTTCTGGAAAAAGCAGCCAGTTCTTGGCGACGTAGCCGGGCGGAGAAATGAGAAAGGGACGTCGCCAGCGCCAACGACGATTGCGCAAGTCGTCCATGCCGATGGAGGTCAAGGCGATACGCACCGAATCCCAGCCCTCGAAGGCCACGTATGTCATATACACCTTTCCGTCGATGCGGACGGCGCGAGGGTCCTCGCTGCCACCCCAACCGCCGCCGGATGTGTAGAATGACGGGTCGTAATGCTTTGGCCCGAAATAGTTGGCCGACGCCGGCATGCCGCTGCCGGGCAAAGGTTCGTAAACGGGATACATCGATCGCTCATCGAAGTGCAGCCCGTCTCGGCTGGAGGCGTGACCGATGCGGGAGATGCCGTCGGCGCCGATGGCCCGGTAGAGGAGGTGTACGCGTCCCTCATCATCCTTGACCGCCGCCGGGTTAAAGGTGCCGTTCAATTCCCACTCACGGATCGGCAGGGGAGATATAACCGGGTTGTGAGAGTGGCGCGTCAACTTGAAATGCGGCCGCGGGACGACCAGCAGTTTTTTGCCGATGAAAAAGGCATAGATGCAGGCCGCGGCTGACAGACAGAAGGCGCACAGGGCTATGAGAGATGGAAGGTTCATATGAATGTCTATGTTCGGCCGTATTTGTCTTCGACGCGGACGATATCGTTCTCGTCAAAATCGCCGAAGGCCAGCTCGAGTATGAGCAGTTTTTCCGTGCCGCCGATCAATCGGTGCCGCGTCTCGCGCGGCACGAAGCAGTCCGTCCGTGGACTGAGGGGAATATGATCTTCGCCAACGACCGCTGTGCCGTTTCCGGATATAATCTGCCAATAC
Source organism: Patescibacteria group bacterium (assembly GCA_028864955.1). Lineage (GTDB taxonomy): Bacteria > Patescibacteriota > Minisyncoccia > Phycocordibacterales > PALSA-1337 > C7867-002. Next base: position 9,447 of record JAGWLE010000008.1, read on the forward strand.
TCGTCCCGGTGGTGGTGGTATTGCAGACTTAGCTGTTCTCCGGGATTAACGGTAAGGAGCTTTACCATGGAAGGCTTCTCGCTGCTGATCCACAATTCCTCTCCCCACGGTCGCACGTCACGAAGGGGTTTAGGTGATTGCATGTATTATTGTTTGTCCAATATTATATAACGGAATCGACGCGGACATCTGTGTATAACTTCATGCTAGTTGCGATCTTGAATTTTCGCTTGAATTTGCAGATACGGAGAGTTGTGTGCAATAATGCCTCTCTATGGATCGGGAAGATAAAAAGCTGGTGTACATCCTTATCGGCCTGCCAGCCCTGATCATAACGCTATTTGTGGGCGTATATATCGGCGAGCGGCACGCGGCAAATTCAATCCTCGGCAGCGGGGCGACAGACACGGATGTCGTGACAGCCGCACAGTTCGCGCCATTTTGGAAAGTTTGGAGCATTCTTGATCAAAAATACGTGGCCGCGGCCAGCACAACTGTCGATGACAAGATATACGGCGCTATCCAGGGCCTGACTGATTCGTACGGCGATCCGTACACCGTCTTTTTCCCGCCGACAGAGTCAAAAATGTTCGAAGAGGATATCAGCGGCGATTTTGAGGGCGTAGGCATGGAGATAGGCATCAAGGATAAGCAGCTCCAGGTGGTCACGCCGATCAAGGGCAGTCCGGCTGATAGAGCCGGTGTCAGGGCCGGCGATTATATTCTGGCTATTGACGGCACATCGACGGCCTCCATGAGCAGCGACGAAGCCGTCAAGCTCATTCGCGGGCCAAAAGGCACGAATGTTAAGATTACCTTTCTCATTCAAGGCGCCGGCAAGCCGGTTAACAAGGTCCTGACGCGCGATGTCATAAATATTCCGACTCTGGAGACGTCCACGGAACCGGGAGGCATCTTTGTCATCAAGCTCTATAGTTTTACTTCGCAATCGCCGGACTTATTCCGCAGCGCGCTGCGTGATTTCGTGGTCTCCGGCGATCACAAACTGATCCTCGACCTTCGCGGCAATCCGGGCGGATATCTGGATGCCGCCTGGGATATGGCCTCATGGTTCCTGCCAGCCGGCAAGGTTGTTGTTACCGAGGATTTCGGCAAGAATGGTCCGCCGAACGTCTATCGCAGCAAAGGGTACGATATTTTCAACAGTTCCCTCGACATGATCATCTTGGTTGACAATGGTTCGGCTTCGGCCGCGGAAATCTTGGCAGGCGCTCTCAAAGAGCAGGGCGTGGCCACGCTTGTCGGCACAAAAACCTTCGGCAAGGGTTCCGTCCAGGAATTGGTGCCGATCACTTCCGATACCTCACTCAAAGTGACCGTGGCCCGTTGGCTGACGCCCAATGGCCACAATCTCTCGCATGACGGCTTGGATCCGGACTACGTCGTGCCTGTATCCGACGCCGATATCGCCGCCCATAGAGACCCGCAGATGGATAAGGCCGTCGGGCTCTTGACAAGCGAGCCATAGTCGGGAATCATACCTATATGAAAATAATTTTGCTCAAAGACGTGCCCAAAGTCGGCCGTCGCTACGATATAAAGGATGTGTCGTCGGGCTATGCGCTCAACATGCTTATCCCTAAGGGTTCGGCCGAGCCGGCGACGCCGGAGGCGCAAAAGCGTGCGGAAATCGAACGCAAGAAATCCGAAGGCGAACGCCGATTGCATGAGGAACTCCTGGTCAAGAATCTCAAGGATCTGGACGGAAAGACCCTCACCGTGAGCGGCAAGGCTAATGACCGGGGGCATCTGTTTGCCGGTTTGCACCGCGAAGAGATAGCCGCCGAGCTCCGGAAACAGACTGAACTTCAGATCGATCCCTCATATATCGAGCTTGCCCATCCGCTCAAGGAGATCGGCGAGCATACCGTCGAAGTCAAAGGGGGAGGGAAGTCAGTGACATTCAAACTGGTGATTGAAGCGGCACAGGCCTAATGCCTGGCTGGTCAGATGACGTCGACGACGCTCTTGCGCTTGATGTCGTTATTGAAGCCGGTTTTACGCTTCGAGGAGAAGGAAACTTTGCCGTCCGTGAGCGCAAAGAGAGTATAGTCTTTGCCAACGCCGACATTTTTGCCGGGTAGGGTAGTCGTGCCGCGTTGACGCAGGATGATCATGCCAGCTCTTATGGCTTGGCCATGATTGGTCTTTACGCCAAGGTATTTGGGGTTTGAATCGCGCCCGTTTTTCGTTGTGCCGGCGGCTTTCTTATGTGCCATGACAGTAGTATTGCGTTGAAATTAAGGCTAATCGAGACGTGTACTGTAGCACAGAGTTCTGCGCTACACAAGGATTTTTCGATGTATATCGCCTGTGGCGGCTAGACCGGCATTTTCGGGCTATTTGACAGCACGGCCCGATTTGCGGGCTAAATCAGCCGTGTGACAGAAAATGGCTTAAAATATGGGTTTTATAGAGAATGTTATGGCTCAACTAGGCCATATATTTGATGAGATGTCATTGACAGGGACATCAAAAGGTGCTATACTTAGGAAACAAGTTCAGAGATCGAGTATCCTCATGGATATCTTGATACTCTGGCTTTTTAATTTATGATTGAACTTACAACGGGTGTGGTCTTCCTGATGTCGTCATTGTACGGCTCGGGTCAACCAGCCCAAGTCGCCTCGGCAACCGTTACTTCGGGTACGAATACGGTCGCAGAGAGCACCACGACGGATACGACCGCTACGAGTACCTCGACACTATCATCCGGCACGGACACAAACACATCGGCTATGCAGGCCTATCTCAAGAATCAGTTCGGCGCCGATAGCATCCTGGTGGACATCGCCCGCTGCGAGTCCAATTTCCATCAATTCGACAAGGCTGGAAACGTTGTCCGCGGCATCGTCAACAACGCCGACGTCGGCGTGATGCAGATCAATGAAAAGTATCATGCGGATACCGCCAAGAAGCTCGGCCTCGATCTGTACACGGTCGAAGGCAACGTCGCCTATGCCAAACACCTCTATGCCGAAGAGGGTACCGCCCCCTGGGCCTCGTCCCAAAAATGCTGGGGAGGCGATCTGGCGGCAAAATAAGCTATTAATCGCAGCTAGATACAACATAAAAAGTCCTACTCTCTGGGTAGGACTTTTTATGTTGGTCCATCGGCGTGGTGATCGTGTCTGACCTGGCGGGAAGAAGTCAAATGTCGGAGATATTCTGCGAAGCTAAGTGTCGCACAATATATCTTTTAGGCATATTAATGATATTGACGGACGACCTACTTCCCTGCCTAACGAAAAAAAGAGAGCCGGGTCGTTCACTGATGCCTGCGGGCAAAGTTTCCCGCAGTGCCGCTATCTACGGCACTTGTCCACATTTTGATCGC
>JAGWLE010000009.1 GCA_028864955.1 Patescibacteria group bacterium
GGTACGGTCGTCGAACCGTTATACGTCACTGACGTCGCCAAATCTGCAGGATCCGTCGTGATCGTGACGCCCTGCGGTGTACCGTTATATGTCGCCAGAAGATTGCTGATATTGACTGTGGCCGGAGCAGTCGTATTTATACCGTAACTTGTCGTGTATGAACCGCCTGCGGAACCATTCGGGACGCGAGCTTCAACAACTATCTGGATCTGTCTGCCGCCTTGGAGCGCATCAAGGTCGACTGACGGGTTGAGATACATCAAATCCGTATATGTACCAGAAGCTGGGACAACGAGAGCGTGATTTTCATCGAAAGCATTCACTGATTGTGCTGAATATATGCGTATATTGCTGCCGGCAGGAATTATGTTCGAGCCGCTCACCCAGTCAGCAAACTTCATCTTGAGGAGCGTCTGATTGTCAGGAACGGTCACGTTAAATACCCACTGCCAACCGTCGCTAAACGAATTATCGGCTGTGGCAAAAGTTCTCGTGGCCGTTATTTGAGTCACACCGAGAGCCGCTTGCGTATCAGCCTGCGCTCGGTGAATAAAAATGCCGCTTATTACAAAGACGGCAAGAATCAGCACTGAAACCTTACAGAAATCCTTATATGAAATTTTTTTCATAATCCTATTAAAATAAAACTTCTCGCGATTTTCTTCGCGAGTCAATTAATCATCGAATACCAAAGAACTGTTGATTGTTCAAACAAGTGAATTGTATCGAGTGTCACGATTTACTGTCAACATAGACGATTACGGGCATTTATGGCCGCGTGTTATATAGGTGCGTAGATCAAGTTGCCAAGATCTGGCTGGCATGCTATAAATACCTCCTGTACGAAATATATCCGTAATCCTTCGATAATCTTAGATTCGTGGCTATTCGCGTCAAAATCAACCATCAAATTCGGGCCTCGGAGCTCCGCGTGATCACCGAGGAAGGCGATAATTTGGGAGTCATTCCCCTTTCTACCGCCCTTGCCGAAGCTGAACGACGCAACCTCGATCTCATCGAGATTTCGCCGACGGCGGTGCCGCCCGTGGCCAAGATCATGGATTACGGCAAGTACTTGTACGATGAAAAGAAAAAGCAGAAGGTATCAAAAGCTCGCACCCAGACGTCCGAGCTCAAGAATATCCAGGTCAAGATAGGCACTGGCGAGCATGATCTCGAACTCAAAGCCAAGAAAGTTTCCGAGTGGCTCGGCGCCGGCGATCACGTCAAGATCGACCTCTTCCTCGTCGGCCGTTCCAAGTACATGGATCAAAACTTTCTCAAAGAGCGCCTCGAACGAGTCCTCAAACTCATCACTGTCGAGTACAAGATCGCGCAGGCGGTCACGAAAGGGCCGAAAGGATTGACCATAATCATAGAGAAGAAATAGAACGTAACTACCATGAGCCTCAAATCAACAAAATCTTACTTGAAGCGCTTCAAGATCACCAAGAATGGCAAGATCCTTTCCCGCAAAGCGGGCCAGAATCATTTCAATGCCAAGGAACGCACCCGTACATCCACCGGCAAGCGCCGCCTGCAGGCTATCTACATGAACAACAAGGCCAAAAGCAGATTTTTACCAACGATTTAATCACCAGAGTAGTTCACCACCATGACCCGCGTTAAAAAAGCCGTTCACGCCCTCAAGAACCGCCGCTCCGTGCTCCGCCAAGCCAAAGGCTTTCGCTTCCGCCGCTCCAAAACTGAGCGCGCCGCCAATGAAGCCCTGGCTCACGCCGGCGCCTATGCTTTCGTCCATCGCCGCGACAAGAAGGGTGATTTTCGCCGACTCTGGAACGTCAAGATCAACGCCGCCGTCCGTCCCCTCGGCCTTTCCTACAGCCGCTTTATCGACGCCGCCAAGAAAAAGGGCGTGGCTCTCGACCGGAAGTCCCTCGCCTACCTGGCCGAACACAAGCCAGCCACCTTGCAAAGGATCGTGGATATGGTAAAGTAATACCTGTCTGAGTTCCCATCCGTAACAGCCAGAAGCAGAAACGACCACATAGGGTGACGACAACCTGTTGTTGTTCGTCAGGGCTCCGGAGCTAAATCCTCTCCGGAGCCCGCTTTTATTTCCCGCAATCGTGAGCGACTAAAGATCGTAGGCCTGTCCACGTTCAGGAACCACAGCCTTGACGCCGAGCTCGTCGCGCAATCGTTGCGTCAGATGCATGGAAGCGCCGGGTTCGCCCATGACGACGAAGATCCGCGCCAGCCTGCCCTTGCCTGTATCGTCGCCGGCCGTCGCCGCGAATTCAACCAGATGATCGCTGTCTTTGTGAGCCGAATATCCGTAGAGAGTTTCGATGCGCGCCTTGACCTTGATATTCTGGCGATGAATGCGGATCTTCATTGCGCCGTCAGCGAGCTCGCGGCCGAGCGAACCGGCGGCCTGATAGCCAACGAGCAGAATCGTACTTTTTTCGTCGGACAAATAGCGTTCTTCATGCCCCAGAATGCGTCCGCCCACGGACATGCCCGAACCGGCCAGAATGATCTTTGGACCGGGCACCGCCTCTATTTCCGCCGACATATTCTTGGACATGGTGTAACTCAAGTGCGGAAACGCGAATATGTCGCGGCCGCGGCCGATCTCGTCTCTGACGCCGTCATTGAACAGATTCTGGCTCTTCCTATATATATCCGTCGCCCTGATAGCCATCGGCGAATCCACGAACACCGGCAAACGCGGAATTTCGCCGCTCTCGGCTAGGCGGTTCAGCTCGTACAGCAACACCTGGGTGCGGTCGATAGCGAATGAAGGAATGACCAGGGTGCCGCCGCGGCCGGCCGTCTGACGCACGATATCCCGCAGTTTGCCGGCCCTGTCCGCCCGCGATTCATGATTGCGGTCGCCGTAGACGCTCTCCATGACCAGATAATCGACATCGCCCACAGCTTCGGTATCGCGGAGCAGCGGCGCCGGCGAATTCCCCAGGTCGCCGCTAAAGAGGATCTTACGGGAATCCGGACCGTTCGGCCTGACCGTGATCTCGATCATGGCAGATCCGAGGATATGTCCGGCGTCTTTCAGATAGGCGGAAATGTCCGGAGCAACTTCAAAAGTCCGATGATACTCCACGGCCTGCCACCGGTCGAAAACGCGAGCGACGTCCTCCGCACCATAGAGCGGCGTCGTTCCCTCTTGCCGGGCCTCGTGCGCCAGGATAGACGCCGCATCTTCCAGTACGACACGCGCCAATTCACGAGTCTCCGCCGTGGAATATATCGGGCCGCCGTAGCCGTCCCTGACTAACTTGGGAATGCGACCGACATGGTCGAGATGCGCGTGCGTGACCAGGAGCGCCGTCACTTTCGACAGATCATAGGGAAACGGCCGGCCGTTTTCATTTTCCGCGACTTTTTCGCCCTGCACCAGTCCGCAGTCGATCAGGATCTTCGTGCCGTCTGCCGTCTCCAAAAGAAAGTTCGCGCCGGTGACGGTGCCGACGCCGCTGCAGAAGGTCAGTTGTGTTTTTGCTTGTGCCATGTCGTTGATGATGCCGGCAAAGGCCGCCGGCCGCGCTTCAGTTCATGAGCCAAACGATGAATATGCCGCCGAGCAGATCGTCCGCCAAATCCTTGCCGAGATCGAGGTAGTAGAGGGCCGAGCCCAGGCGGTAGCCCGTGAGATTAAATATGGTTTCGAAAAGTTCCCAGAGCAGGCCGAATATGAGGACGACCATGACAACCACATATCTGGCGTGCGGCATCGGCAGTTTGAAATTGGCGATGAATGCCATGGCCGCCAAGGCCACAGCCATGCCGCCGGCCACGTGCATGATGAAGTGAAAGAAAGGCAGGCGCAGCAGGATGGTGTGGTCAAGGGCGATCATCTGGGCCGTGAGCACGGCCAGAACGAGCATGAAAGCCAGGATATATCGCGGCATGCTCACATTATACGATATTACAGCGGCTTTGGCAGAGGTTTCCACCGAAAAGCGCCTGAATCCGTCATGGGGAGACAGGTGCTCTGCGGTGATTGCAGGAGTACAATCCCTGTGAGTACAGGTGGGTGATCTAACGCGACGACCACGGTCGTCGAAATCGAAATCGATCTCCCAAATAGATTGGACTTGTGGAATTTACTCCTGCAACCTGATCATATTTTAGTACTCCTGTATCCGGACGCAAGCGTCAAAGCATGTTCCGACACATTTTTCATCGTCGGGGCAACGTTGACAAAATCCTGCAGACTAAAAATACCGCAAAAAAATATTAATGGAGAATTATTTTGAACCTACTCGATGAAATTTTCCAGATCTGTGTCGTAGAGCATCTGGTCAACCAAGAGACGGTATGAAAGGATCTCGTCTTTCTTGAACCAATAACCGATCTCATCCTCGGCTTCTTTGACCGAACCCGAGGCGTGAACGATATTCCTGATGGCGCGCAGATCATCATCGGCCATCTTGTAGGAATCGAGTACATAGTCGCCGCGGATAGTGCCGACATCTGACATTAGAGGTTCCGTGCCGCCGGTCAACTTCCTCACGATGGCCACCGCGTGCGCCCCCTGCCAAACCATGGCCACCACCGGACCGGATGCCATGTACTTTTTGAGCTTCGCCAGGATCATATTTGATTGCGCGATCGGATCATCATGAGGCGGCTTGAGTCCCTTGTCGCGATAGGCCTTGAGGTTCTTCTCACCGGTTTTCAACTTCCACTCGGGATCGAGCGTGTAGTGCGTCTCGACCATGTCCGGCGTGGGAATGAGCATCTTCATGGCGGCGAGCTTGAGCCCGCTGCGCTCATAGCGCCGGATAACTTCGCCGATGAGCGAGCGCTGGACGCCGTCAGGTTTGATAATGACCAGCGTACGTTCGTATCTTGGGTGAGAATGATTCATGACGGTAGTATATGTAGGAATGTGGGCATTTTCAAGCAGCTATTTCCAACCGTTCCTCCGACGTTCATTGCGTCAAGATCTCGGCGCCGCCCTTGGTGATGACGATGGTGTGCTCGAAATGCGCGCTCGGCCGGCCATCGGCGGTGCGATAGGTATAGCCGTCGGCGTCAAGTTCGACGTATTTCTCGCCGATGTTGAACATCGGTTCGATAGCCAGGACCATGCCTGGTCTGAGAATCTCGCCTTTGCCGGCTTCGCCGAAATTTGGCACATACGGATCTTCGTGGACATGATAGCCGACGCCGTGGCCGGAAAGCTCTTCGACGACGCCGTACTCGTGCGGCACAGCCAAACGGCTGATGGCATTGCCGATATCACCGACGCGCTTGCCGCCCTTGGCCGATTTTATTCCGGCATACAGAGCTTTCTCCGTCACTTCGAGCAACTCTCGAAGTTCTGCGGAAATCTTCCCGACGGGCACAGTCACTGCGGCATCCGTAATCAGGCCTTTATGCACCAATCCGAGATCAACGGAAACGATATCGCCTTCCTTGAGAACCTTTTGCTTTTCATTGGGAATGCCATGCACAACCTCATCATTCACCGACACGCACAGCGCCGCCGGATATGGCCGGTTCGAACCGGTAGGAGTATAGTCCAGGAATGCCGAGCGATCCCCGCCCTCGGCGATGAGTTCACGGGCGCGATCTTCGAGAACGCGCGTATCGAGCCCTGGCTTGACCATGGCTGCGAGCTCACGCAGTATGGCCGCGTGGCGTTTGCCGCCCTCACGGAGTATGGCGATATCTTCCTTTGTCTTTATGGAAATCACACTTCTACATTACGCCAAACCTATCCTTTTCACAATGTCGGCATGAATGTCTGCGGCCGGACGATCGCCGTCGATCCGCAAGAAATTGCAGTTGATCCGCGTATCGAAATACTCCAGAACGGGCACGACTTCTGTCTCGAACCATGACAAGCGCTTCTCTATCTCTTCCCTGCGGTCATCCTGGCGCCGGCGTGCCATCAGACGCTTGATGCTTTCATCTTTGCTGACTTCTATATGTATGACCCACGGCTTTGGTAAATTATAAAATTCAAATATGGACATGAATACTTGCGCTTCATGAAGCTTCCTGGGCGTGCCATCGAATACCAGATGCTCCGCGCCGGTATACCTGTCGACGAGCGCCCGCGCCCACATGTCGATCGTCAGGAATTCCGCCATGAGCGCCCCCGTGTCGTAAAGCTTCTTGGCCACCTTCTCCGTGTACGTCGGACCTTTGATGAAGTTACGGAGTTCAGCACCTGTCTGTATATAGAGAGAATCCCTTCCACCAGGCGCGGCTTTCAAGGCCTTCATCAGGAGCTCCGCCTGTGTGCCCTTACCTGATCCGGAGCGGCCGATGAATACAAATGCTTGAGGAGGCATGCAGATATTCTACACTGCCGGCTGCAAAGCTGAAAGCTTGTCACCAAAGACTTTCATTTGGTCTTTGAAAGCGCGAAATTCATCGCGATGTTCTTGCATGAGCGCGCCGATGTAGCGATCTGTTTCAACACGATAGTATTCTTTCATGTTGTCCATGACAGCAATGAGGTTTTCATGCATCATGACGCGGACTTCACGCAGGATTTCAAATTTGAGTTCCTTGCCAAATTTACTCAATTCCGCGCTCAAGTATTTCTTTGTAACAATTTCTGATTCTGGGATCATGGTTGTAGGCTGACACATGCATCTTCCGTGCCAGAATTGTACACCGGTTATAAATGCCGGCAAGAGTACAAATTTTAACTGATTAGTATTCGCGCATCGCCACCTGGGCGTCTACCTTCTTCAAGAGATCAAGGACGACGGAGACAACGATGAGGAGAGCGGTGCCGCCGATAGCGAGGGATTGGTTGGCGGTAAAGGCTTGCATGGCGAGTGGCAACACTGCGATAAGCCCGAGGAAGAGCGCGCCGACAAGGGTGATCCTGGTGACGATGGAACCCAGATAACCTTCAGTGTGTTCACCCGGACGCACACCCGGAATAAAGGCGCCCGAGCGCTGGAGATTTTCCGATATCATCTTTGGATCGAAGGTCACAGCCGTGTAGAAATACGTGAAGAGAACCACCAAAACGAAATAGGCGATGCCGTAAACCCAGGGATTATTGAAAAAGACCGTGAATGACGCGGCGGCCGAGGCAATGCCCGGGTGATTGGCGATATGCGAGAGGAAGTTCGAGATGATCTGCGGGAAGAGGAGGATCGACAAGGCAAAAATGATCGGAATAACGCCGGCCTGATTGAGGCGCAGCGGCAAGTACGTCGAAGCGCCGCCGTAGACCTTGTTGCCGCGAACCTGTTTGGCATAGGTCACCGGCACCGAACGCTCGGCCTCCGTCACGAAGACCACGCCGGCGACGACGACGAGGGCCACCGCCAGAGCGCCTATGTATATGGGTAAGCTTGAAGGATCATACGTCGAGACAAACTGCGTAACATCGCGCGGCAGACGCGAGATGATGCCGGCAAAGATGATCAGTGAGACGCCATTGCCGATGCCAAATTCTGAAATGAGTTCACCCAGCCACATGAGCAGCATCGAACCGCCGGTGATGACCACGGCGTTTGTCAGGAAGGCAAAGGTCGACATGTGCGGCAAAACGCTCTGTGACTGCAGCAAAATGATGAAACCGATAGCTTGAAGCACCGCCAACGGCGCGCCCATGAGACGAGAATACTGCGACAGTTTCATGCGGCCAGCTTCACCTTCATCATGCATCAGCGCCTTCCATTTGGGAAACATCATGGTCAGGAGCTGGATGATGATCGAAGCCGTGATGAACGGACCGACGCCCAACATGACGATCGAGAGGTTCGACAAGCCGCCGCCCGAAAATATATTCAAAAAACCGAAGAACTGGCTCGATGACAGGAGCTTTGAGAGATTGCCGGGATCAACGCCGGGAATAGGGATGGCCGCCAACAGGCGGAAAACTACCAAAATGAGCACAGTGAAGCCGATGCGCCGGCGCAACATCGGATCGTGGAAGGCAGTCGCGATTTTTTGCCAGAAATTATTCATGAATTACTTCTTGGAGACCTTCTCTGCAACGGGCTTGGACCCGAGGCCGTCCACCGAACCGCCGGCCTTTTCTATTTTTACCTTCGCCGAATCGGAAATAAGACAGCCGCTGATGATGACCGCCTTTGTGATTTCGCCTTCGCCGAGAATTTTCACCATTGGCAATCGGCCGGACAGCGTCGAAATCACACCTTTTTCCGCCAGCGTGGCCGGCGTCACTTTTTCATTTTGTCCATAGACGCCTTCGATCAGCGCCAGATTTACCGGAAAGGCGCGTGCGGAAATCGGCTTGTGTGGATTGACGCCGCGGCCGCGGAGTTTCGGCAGCTTCTTGATGATATCGCGCCACTCCGGTCGGCGCTTGTTGCCGGCACGAGCGCTCTGACCCTTGCCGCCGCGGCCGGAAGTCTTGCCGCGTTTGCCGCCGCGCGCCACGATCATGCGCTTCATGTTCGGATGATTTCGCTGTAAATGGTGGGATTGCATGGAGATAATAGTTACAAGTGACACGTCGCAGGTTATGACCTGTCACTTTTGACTTTTGACTTTTGACTTTCTACTTGCGACTTATCACTCTTAAGCGTCGCCTTCGGCGTCTTTGAAAGCTTCTTGAGCGCTTCGACGGCGGCGCGGGCGTTGTTCAGGCGATTCTTGGAACCGGAGAGGAATTTGGCGGCCACGTCCTTGATGCCGGCCAATTCGATGACGGCGCGGGCAGAACTGCCGGCCACAATACCGCTACCGCGGGCAGGAAAGATCTTGATCATGGCGCTGGCGTATTTGGCTTCAACGGCGTGCGGAATAACCATCTGCGGCGACAGCGGCACGCGGATCAGATTTTTCTTGGCTTCGCGCGTGGCCTTTTCCACGGCACCGGCCGTATCGCTACCCTTCCCCAAGCCGACGCCGACCCGTCCCTTGCGATCGCCAGCAACGACGGCCACGCTGAAATTCATGCGGCGGCCGCCCGAAGTTACGCGGGTGACGCGACGAATATCGATGATCTTGGAATCAAACTCCGGTTTGATGCGTTCGCGAGACTCGCCACGGCCGCCACGGCCATCGCGCGAAGAGCCGGGACCCGAACCTCTGCCGCCGCGGCGCGCCGGATCGCCGCGCATCTTCCTGCCCGGCGTGATCTTGTTCGGCGTCGGCAGTGCGGCGGCCGCATCCGGAGCATCGGCTGTTTGCGCCACCACTTCGGCGGCCTCGATGCCCGTCGAAGGAATCTTGACTTCGTCGTTCTGCGATTGTGTGTCTTTGCTTGGCATAATAGTTAAATTAAAAGTGGATGGCGAAATGCAGCTCTAAAATTCCAGACCGCCTTTGCGGGCGGCATCCGCGACCATCCTGATCTTGCCGGCATAGAGGAAACCTCCGCGATCGAAGACGGCTTTGCCTATCTTAGCCTCTTTTGCCTTCTTGGCAATGAGCGCGCCAACCTCGCTGGCGCGTTCAACCGGCGTCTTTCCCTTGGCGCTGCGGCTATCCGCCTGGACCAGCGTCCGACCGGCGTCATCATCGACGAGCTGTGCGTAGATATAACGGTGTGATTTGAACACTGCCAGCCGCGGCCGCTCTTTCGTGCCGTGGATCTTGGCGCGGACGCGGGCCTTGCGCCGGGCAAATATGACTGATTGTTTCTGTAATGTATTCATGGTGATGTGTATTCCTGCATTTTATCTCTGTCGCCATTCTGGCCTCTATGCCGCCTTCTTGCCCTGCTTTCTCCGTATGACTTCGTCGGCGTAGCGGATGCCTTTGCCGAGATACGGTTCCGGCTTCTTGGTGGCGCGGATCACGGCCGCCAGCTGTCCGACTTTTTCGCAGTCAATGCCGGAGACTGTGATGGTATTCTTGTCCGTCGCGACTTTGATATCGGCCGGAATAGGGATGGTGACCGGATGCGAGAAACCGACGTTCAAAACCAGATCCTTGCCTTTGACATCCGCCTTGAAGCCGATGCCTTCAAAGGCCAGCTTCTTTTCGTAGGGCTTGTTGACGCCGGCGATCATATTCTTTATGTGAGATGCGTACGTGCCCCAGAGCGCGTTGGATTGGAGATTTTGGTAGGCCTGTTCGAGAGTGATGTGGCCGTTCTCAACAATCACTTTGATGTGCGGACGAAATTCCTTGGTCAGCGTGCCAAGCGGACCCTTCACGGTCATGACGCCCGAAGCGAAAGAAGCTTCGGTCTTTGGCGGCAGAACAATGGGCTTTTTGGCGATGCGCGACATGGTGTTAAAAAGTCAAAATGGTCGGAATAGGTAAAGGAATTGAAATGAAATCTACCAAATCTTGAAGAGGACTTCGCCGCCGACCTTTTGCTTCTTGGCGTCGCCATCGATCATGATGCCTTTTGGCGTCGACAAAAACGTGTTGCCAAAGCCGCTCCTATATGTCCGGATATCCGTCGATTTCTGGTAAATGCGGCGCGAGGGTTTGGAAATACGCTGGACGCCGTGGATGCGCGGTCCCGTATCGAAACGGACGAGGGTCAGTTCGAGCTCACTACCGATGAGCTTGCCTTTCTTTTCGACTGATGCCACGTAGCCGGCCTTCTTGAGTGCGTGGGCGACGTTGTTCACGAACTTCGAATACGCAACCGTTACCGATGGCTTGCCGGCAAAGCTGGCGTTCTGGAGGCGGATGATGAGGTCTGAAATAGGGTCGGTAACCATGGTAGTGAAGTGAAGTATTGAAAGTCGAAATAGTCGAGATATTACCAGGAAGATTTCTTGATGCCAGGAATGGCGCCCTCGTTGGCGAATTCTCGGAAACAAATGCGGCACAGATCGAAGTCTCTCATGTAGCCATGCTTCCTGCCGCAGCGGAAACAGCGCCGAACGACGCGCGACTTGAATTTCGGCTTCTTGGCGGAACGGGCGATGACTGATGTCTTGGCCATGGATAAAATCTTCTGATAGACGACTCCGGCAATTAAAATCGGATTGGTTAGCTCTCTTCCGGCTTCGCCTATATGTGCGGCTGGCCAAGAATCGCGCTTCCAATCGTCTGATTCCTCGAAATACAGGGTATTTGAAGGTGATCTGGATACTAGCAGACGCACGCAGCAGAGTCAATATGCACAGCCCGGCCTGGGTTCCGCGTGCTAAAATACCTTCACTATGCTGACATTTATCCGCACGCTTCCCGGCAACATCATTCATTGTTATAGGAAGCGCTATCTTCTCTGGCAAGCGGCAGTCTTTGGATTGACTGCTTTTGCCGTCGTGAGCGGTCTGGATTGGGAATATTTCAAGGCGACGAGAAGCCCTCTCATCTGGCAGCTGGCGTGGCCGGCCGTCTTCATCGGCGCGTTCGTGCCCGTCCTCCTGCCGCTCGCGCTCATCTGTATGGGTGCCATCGCTCGCAAAGCCCGCTTGCAAATGCTCGGTTGGGGCATCGGCCAAGCCGCGTTCGTCGGCTGGCTGATCTCCTCTGCCTATAAGGCCGTGACCGGTCGCATTCCCCCGGAATTGTTCGGCTCGGGTTCAGTGAACATCTCCAATCAATTTCAATTCGGCTGGTGGAATGGCGGCATTCTCTGGGGCTGGCCTTCATCCCACACTGCCGTGAATGTGGCCCTGGCCGTGGCTCTGATCACCATGTTCCCCAGATACCGTTGGCTTTCCGTAGCGGCTATCATCTACGCCACCTATATCGGACTGGGCGTCTCCGTAACCGTGCATTGGTTTTCAGATTTTGTGGCGGGCGCGATCCTAGGGATCATCATTGGCACGGTTGTCGGCAAATCATTCAAGAAGCTGGCGGCGCACGCCTGAGATATGAGAATGACCGCGGCGCATGAGATGCGTCGCGGTCAGATGTGTCCCAACAGGGATCAGTCGGTCTTCAAGCTCAAGCCGGCGTCTTCCGGCGTCCATTCTTTTTCCTGAATGGGGCTCGAGCCAATGGCATCGCCATCGGCTTCGTCCACTTCCGAAAGCCGGACCGGCGTCGGCATTTGACCACTTACAAGACTCTTAAAGACCTCTTCAACTCTGTCGCTCATATCATATCCTTTTTGTTGCCTGAATTTGTTCAATTTTAACACATCTCGATATATAAATCAAGTCTATTTCTTTTCCTCCCTTTTCAGAGGCAGGCCGAGATGCTCGAGGAAAGCCAGCGTGGTCTTTTTGTCACGGGACGTCGTGACGATGGTCACCGCCAAGCCAAACACATCCTTCAGATCTTCATCGGACGTCTCCGGAAATATCGTATGCTCCTTGATGCCAAAGGTGTAGTTCCCCATGGCGTCAACGCTGTCGCGCGAAAGGCCCCGAAAATCCTTGGTGCGAGGCAGGGCGACATGGATCAAGCGATCCAGGAATTCATTCATGCGAGCGCCGCGAAGCGTTACCTGGTAGCCGATCGGATCCCCGACGCGCGTCTTGAATGTGGCGATGGCCTTCTTGGTGACGCGCAAAGCCGGTTTTTGGCCGGTGATCTTGGCGAGGCGATCGGCGATGAGTTCGATCTTCTTCTTGTCCTTGACCGATCCAAAGCTGTTCGAGACCACGACCTTGACCAGCCGCGGCGCTTGCATCGAATTCTTGATGTGCAGCTGCGCGTGGAGTGACGTGAACGAGCTCTTATTCAATTCAGCGGTCGTTGTATGTGTCATGGCTTTGTTCTATATTCCCTATTCTCTATTCTTGTATTTATTCCTTTTTGGCGACTTTGGAGGCATGTATCGGCATGGCCCGCTCGACTATCTGGCC
>JAGWLE010000074.1 GCA_028864955.1 Patescibacteria group bacterium
ACAAGCCGTTCCTCATGCCAATCGAAGACATCTTCTCGATCGAAGGCCGTGGTACTGTCGTTACCGGCCGTATTGAGCGCGGAAAGATCAATATCAACGAAGAAGTCGAGATTGTCGGCTTTAAGGATACCTCCAAGACGGTTGTCACCGGTATTGAGATGTTCAACAAACAGCTCAAGGAGGGTATCGCCGGCGATAACGCTGGATTGCTGCTCCGCGGCGTTGCCAAGGAAGACGTCTCCCGCGGCCAGGTTCTGGCCAAGCCGGGTTCAGTCAAGCCTCATACCAAGTTCGAGGCTGAAGTCTATGTCTTGAAGAAGGAAGAAGGCGGCCGTCACACGCCGTTCTTCACCGGTTACAAGCCGCAGTTCTATATCCGCACGACGGACGTCACCGGCGAAGTCACACTCAAGGAAGGTGTTGAAATGGTCATGCCGGGCGACACCGTGACGTTCACCGTTCAGCTCGTGGCTCCGGTCGCGCTCGAAGACAAGCAGCGTTTCGCCGTTCGCGAAGGCGGCAAGACCGTCGGCGCTGGCGTCGTCACGAAAGTCATCGCCTAAGAAGTCACAGGTGAGACAGTAGCAGGTTGAGACTTGTTATCTGTAACCTGCCACCATCCCAATGCCAACCCACAAAGACACAGCTAAAAAAGAGACCATTTCGAGTGCCGACAAGCCGACCTTGTCCGCCAAGGCTACGGAGGTCAAGAAAACCGCGCCGCGTGCGAGGAAGTCCAAGGTTGCTGGCGCCGGCGAATCCCCCCATCTGCGCATTCGCATCCGCGCCTACGAGCACAAGATCCTCGACGCCAGCCTGAAGCAGATCATGGACACGGCAGCGAGATATGACGCTGAAGTCCACGGCCCGGTGCCGCTGCCCACGGAGATCAAGAAGTACACGGTCAACCGCTCGTCATTCATCGACAAGAATAGCCGTGAGCAGTTCGAGATGAGAGTTCATAAGCGCCTGATCGACATCATCAACCCAAATCCAAAAGTCATCGAGGCCCTGACGAACTTGAGTCTACCGAGTGGTGTGAATATCGATGTAAAGATGATGTAAGAATTGAAAGAGTTGTTTTGACAGAACGGTAAGAGATGCCCGTCGCGGACACGATCAAGCGCCTGCAGGCGCTTGTCTATTCTCAGGATTCGCCTGCTGGCGAATCGCTCCGAAATGTCCGCTCCAGACATCTCTTACCGTTCAAGAGAAATCACCATGAAATTCATTTTAGGCAGAAAACTCAATATGACGCAGATCTACGACGCCTCCGGCGCCGCCATCCCGGTAACGGCTGTGGCCGTGCGAGGCAACGTCGTCACTCAGGTCCGCACCAAGGAAAATGACGGCTATGAGGCCGTGCAAGTCGGCGAGGGATCGCGCAATCCCGATCGCATCAATAAGCCCATGAAGGGTCACTTCAAGGATCTCGGTAACTTTGCTTCCATCAAGGAGTTCCGACCTTTCGACTCGTCGGCTATCTCGACTTTGAAGGTTGGCGACAGGATCAATCTCGACCAGTTCAAGGCCGGCGATACTGTCATGGTCAGCGCCACGTCAAAAGGCAAGGGTTTCCAGGGCGTGGTCAAGCGCCACGGCTTCAAAGGCGGTCCGCGTTCCCACGGCCAGAAACACTCCGAGCGCGAGCCAGGCTCGATCGGCGGCGGCTTGCGCACTCGCGTGCCTGTCGGCACCCGCATGGCCGGCCGCATGGGCTCCGATCGTGTGACCGTCAAAAATCTAAAAGTCGCGCACGTTGACCAGGAGGAAAATGTCATGTATGTTTCCGGAGCGATCCCGGGTCGTCGCGGCACGCTTGTGGAGATCGTTTCCCAATAATCAATCAGCCAGTTTCCCCTTTATTTTCATGGAAACCAAAGTTTACAACCAGCAGGGCAAAGAAACAGGGAAGATGACGCTTTCCGAGAAGGTCTTCGGCCTGCCTTGGAATGCCGATCTGGTCCATGAAGTCGTCCGCCTGATGAATTCAAATTCTCGTACGCCGGTGGCGAACACAAAGACTCGCGGTGAGGTTCGCGGCGGCGGCAAGAAGCCTTGGCAGCAGAAAGGAACCGGCCGCGCCCGTCACGGCTCGACACGCTCGCCGATCTGGGTCGGCGGCGGCATTTCCCACGGTCCGCGCAGCGACAAGAATTATTCGCGCAAGATCAATAAAAAGGCCAAGACCAAGGCTCTCTACACCATCCTTTCCAAGAAACTCAAGGAAGGCGAAATACTCTTTGTCGATGCCGTCAGTATGGCCGCGCCAAAGGCCAAGGAAGCCAAGACAATCATCGAGTCGCTCGCCAAGATCAAGGGCTATGAAAGGCTGGCCACCAAGAAAGTCAATGCCGCCATCATCGCTCTCGACAAAAAGACCGAAGCCGTGACAAAGAGCTTCCGCAACTTCGGCAATATCGATATTGAAGAGCTCCGCAACATCAATCCTGTTTCCGTGTTGAATCATACGTATCTGATCGTCACCAACCCGGCGGAGTCGCTCAAGAATTTTAAATAAACCACCATGCCACTCTTTGGATTTAGAAAGGACAAGAAACACGAGCAGAGCCATATTAAAGCTGAA
>JAGWLE010000010.1 GCA_028864955.1 Patescibacteria group bacterium
GCTAGAGTGCCGACAAATGAATCAGTGCCGTCAGTCACATTCTCACCTCATATATTGCCAGCTTCGACACCAAGCTCAAGCCCGCAGCCTTCATCATCTCCGCAAGCTTTTACAGGGTCTTACCACCTCGAAGCCGTTCTGTTAGACGCGTTTATGGCTGTGAAGAGACTCTTTGGATTTCCTTGAATTCAAGTCAAAACTATTTTGATTCTCACATGCCGGCGGCTTGCCGCGGGGTAATTGATTTCTTCGTATAATTAGTCGTGAGTGTCCTATCCTACGCTAACCTTGACAAAACATTAACAACATGTTAGTAAGGTACATGAACTTGAACATTGTAAATATATGAAAAAACTATCCTTAATCCTGATCGGGGTGGCCGTTCTCGTAATGCTTGCCATTCACTTCGGCTCGAGAGGTGGCAACGCCCAGGAGCAAACCGCAGTGCAGACCAACGAAGCGGCTGGTCCAGAAATGGCTTCAAACACCACGACCAACCTTCATTTTGACAATCTGCATGCCAATCCGCAGGTGCAGTAAACAATTGCAGCAAACACTTAACCACTAACAAACGCAGTATAGAAAGGAAATGATAGATAATGAAAAGAATGACCGCGCTCTCGACCATGGTTTCGGCACTGTTTGTCTCGGGCTTGTTCGCCCAAGACCTGCCTATGCTCCGTTCGAAGGACGCTTTGCGTACCTACGCTCTGGAGCAGTCGGCAAACGTCGCTGCCTCGATCAACGCCTCTCTGCCCGTCGGCAACAACTCATACGGCTTCGTGCCGGTCGGCGAACCGACGGCTGAAGGGATTAGCAATACCATCGCCGGCATGAATCTGTCGGTGGATGTAGCCAATCCCAATGACGGCCTGTTCGTCTGGGCCGGCGCCTACAACGCCGATGGCGATCCGCTCTTCACCGGTTACCACCAGTTCTGGCTGGTAAACGGCAAAGGCGGTTATGCTCTGCCTCCGGACTACGGAAATGTCACCCTGACCTTGTTCGACAATATTCCGATCAAGGTGAATGCCGACGCACAGTCGGCGATCATCGACATCCTGAATGATGCCGGAGTGACCACGGCGGAGTATTCATTGAACGTGCAGAACGGCAAGGTTTACTTCCCTCGGCAGCTCGCAGGCACCAATGCCATGCTGGCGGTGTATATTTCCGGCGGCAAGGGCGTGGGACCCGGGTGGCTCTATTGGAACGTGAGCAGTGGTTCCCAAGTTACTCCCGAGCACTTCGATGTCGCTCTGAAGTCCACGATCCAAGGCGTCGTTTCGCTTACGGATACCAACGTCTATGTGACCGTGCCAACAACCAACAGCGTCGGTTACAACCTGACTGCGGAACTGAAGTCCACGAGCAAGCAATGGCTTGGTGTGTCCTTCTCGACGAGCGAAGGCAGACTCTTCAAGGGTGCCTGGGTCCGGAAAGCGGGCGACGCGCTGTGGACGCCGTATGCGCCGACGGGCGGGACGAAATATTTCCTGCTGCCGGTCGAGCAAGCCATCTACTACATCATTCCGGTCTGGAACGACGGCGACTTAGTCGAGCCAGCCGATCCCTGGTATCCGCCCTACGATGGCGGTGGCAAGGGTTAACGGATAGTTAATTCATTCACGGGCGCTAACCGGAAATCCAGTGAGCGCCCTTTTTGCATCTTGGATAATCAATCTCGAATTCAAAAATGTAATCTCTTTTCGCCGGAAGCGTCTGTTTCTGCATGAGCAGACGTTTTCTAAAATATGCATCAGCATTGTTGGGTTGCGCGATCATCGTGTTCGCGGCAGTCGGTGCCGTCCATGCCAGCGGTCCGACGGTGGCGGCGGCGAAATGCCCGAATAATTTTCTCTGCATGCCGGCTGGCGAGCAGACGAGCAGTTGTCCCTCCGGATACATCTGCATGCCGAGCAATCTCAAGATATATACTGTTCAGCCGAATTATGTGACGTCAGCTGGCGTGGCAGTAACTGTTCGTGGGGCGGCCTTTGATAGTGGCTCATATGTTATATTTGACGGCCCGAATGGTACTTCGATCCAACCGACCTCGTTCAGCAATTCATCGCTGACATTTGACATGCCGCAATCCACGGTCGGCGTCCATCATATTCAGATCGGCGAGATGTCCAGCAACCTGCCGATAAGTCCCGCATACAACGTCGTCATGGGTGAGAACACCGTCGGATCGTCGCCTGCGCCCACGGCCAGGCTGACGGTCAACGGCCTGCATGCCCGAGTGCTCAACGTCGGTGATACCATACAGCTGGTCTGGAACGCCGCAAACGCAGATGAGTACACGTCGGAGCTCGCTTCCGGCGGACCGAGCACCTGCAGCAGCCTGCCGCTATCTATCCAGAGCGCTCAGGGCAGTCTCCAGTACACCATTCCTGAAGCGTATGCCAGCTGCGTCTGGCGGCTGACATTCCTGGCCAAAAACAATACTCTGGGATATCAGGCCGCAGCTTCCGACAGCGTCATCCTCTATGTCAGATCTCTGATGAGACCGGCGATGGCGGCTTCAAACTCATCCGCTCATTGAGCATTGAGTGTGGATAATACGCCAACGCCGATCTGAACGGCCATGTTACGATTATGACTGATGACACACAACGTTTGGATCTCGAGGGGCTTACTCGGTATCCTCGCATCATGCGCGTGCATCTTTGCGGCGGGAACAGTTTATGCCCAAAATGTGCCGTCCCGGCCCGTTGATTTTATCGCCACGGTCGTGTCGCCGACAGAGGTGGCGCTGACCTGGGGCTCATCGGATAACTACGCCGGCGTAGTTTCATATAACTTGTATCGCTGCGCCGGACTGACCTGCACGCCGACGCACTACAAGACTGTGCCGGCGACAGCTTTCGGTTCAACTAACCTGGTGGCATACGAAGATTACGGTGTATTGCCGGACACGACATATATGTATACGGTCGCGGCCGTCAATAAGGCGGGCGATCAGAGCCAAGTGATTGGTCCGATCACGGTCAGCACCGATGTTTCCACGACCTTTTCAGAAGGGGATGGAGTGGCCATTCGTTCGACTGCCAGTGCCAATGTCAGGCAGTCGCCGTCCGTTTCAGCCCCGCTCATCGGTACGGCTTCGCCGAATACGCCGGCCCGGATCCACGCGGCGACATATAATGATTCAGGCATATTTGTTGACACGGTAACGGCTGATGGTTATTCATGGTGGTCGGTTTATTTCGGCACAAACGTAAACGGCTGTTCGACAGTGATGTCTTCCGATCAATGCTCGCACGGCTGGGTAGTCGAGAACAGCCTAAAATTGGCGGCGCTGGCGGCGAGTTCAACTTCGAGCGGCTCATCTGCCGGCACATCCTCAGTCAGTAGTCAGTCTGCCGCTACATCCGGCAGTCCCACGGCCACACTCCTGGTCGACGGCCTGCACGCCGAATCGGTGCGGAACGGCGCCGCGCGCACGTACACATGGTCCTCGACCAACGCTGACACGTTTTCCTCATCACAAACATCAAATGATCCCGGCCGTTGCGGCGCTACTCTCAATTGGAAGGCGGACACGGCTTCGGGCACGTATATTCATCCGGCCAATCCGGCCGAATCATTTACCGGTTGCGTCATCACGCTCTCGTATGTCGCCAAAAATTCAAGTACCGGACAGTCGGCATCCGACCAAGTCGTCGTGACGGTCACGAATCAGCAGACAAAAACCACGAATTCTTCGAGTCAGCCCAGTCCGGTGGCGACGCGCCTGGCGCCGCCGGCCGCGGCGGCCAGTCCATCGGCCGGGCCTATCGGGCCTATCGGGCCTATCGGACCGATCATTAACGATATCATTTCCTTTTATTCCGGAAATCACGCGGCGCAAAGCACGCCGATCTCTACGCCGTCCGTCTCGCCGCTAACGGCCGTCATGGCCACGCCGGCCGTCAACGTTCAAGTCGAGTCCCCGCCGGTTTCGGCTGCATGCTACGATTGGACAGATAATCTGACGATCGGCAGCCAAGGACCGGCAGTTGCCGCGTTGCAGGAGTATCTCATATCCGCCGGTTTCGATATTCCGAATGTTTCGGGAGGGCAGGTTGGCAAGGGTTTGTTCGGCAATCAGACCGCCGATGCTTTGGCGAAATATCAGGCAAGCATCGGCCTGCCGGCGACGGGTTTCTTTGGACCTTTGACTCGTGCCGCCTTGAAATGCGGTGCCGCGGCGGGTTCGTCCGCCTCGCCGGCATCATCGCCGAGCACAATATCGACACCGGCACCTTCGCCGTCGCCGACGGTCACACCGACGGGATACACGATTCACTCTCTGATCCCGACCTCACTCGTATTGCCGACTATCATCCCGCCGAGGATCATCGTGATCACTGTTACGCCCTCGCCGACACCCACCCGCACGCCAACCATCAGTCAGACGCCGATTGCCACATACTCGGGCGTGCCAGTGCCTGTCGTTTCGCCGAGTACGGCATCAGCGCCTTCACCATCGGCCACGCCGACACCAACCCCAACCCCAACCCCAACGCCGCCGCCTTCGCCATCAGCCACGCCGACACCGACGCCGACCGCGACTTTCACGCCGCAAGCGACACCGACTCCTACGCCTCTGCCGCCGACGGCCACACTGACAGTCGAAGGTTTACATTCGTACACGTATTCCGTCGGCCAGACAGTTCACTATTCCTGGATGTCGACAAATGCCGATAGTTTCGCTTCCAGTTATACCTCGAATAATCCGACGACATGCGGCGCCGGCAGTTGGCTGGCGAATACCGCGAACGGTTCCTCGAACATGACCCTGACATCAGCTTATGCCGGCTGTGCCTGGACGGTCGCTTATACGGCACGCAATAGCCGGACCGGACAGTCCGCCGTCGACGTCGTCACTGTCAACGTGAATGTGCCGGCGCTTTCACCGTCGCCTGTCCAGTCTGCCGTTTCGACGCCGACAGCGACCGTTTCGCCGAGTACGGCATCAGCGCCGCCGCCTTCGCCATCAGCCACGCCGACACCCACTCCCACTCCCACGCCAACCCAAACCCCGACGCCCACGCCATCACCTTCCCAGACGAGTGTCCAATCAACCCCGAATTCTGTTCCGTCGCCGTCACCATCCGCCAGCGTGTCATTTGCGCCGCGCCTGACATTTACCGCCTTCGTATTCGGCTCGGTCTTGAATCTGCTCAAAGGCTTTTGATCTCTTGGCTAAGGAGCTGGGAATTCCGCTGCCAGCGCATCCGAGTAATAAAAGCTCTCTGCCAGGCCGCCAAAGCTGTATGTGCTCGTGCCTATATATATCTCCGCCCCGCCGGCATGGGGCAGGGCATTTGGATGCGAATTACCGAAGCCGATATTGTAAAGAGTGGCCACTATGGCCGGCTGGCGATCGATAGGGAAGCCGGCATTTTTCCACTGAGTTTCCAGTTCACGAATATACAAGCCGGCATACAGATAAGAATAGTAGCGGTTGTTTTCATTCGTCAGGCGGGCAAATCGAGCCGCGCCAATATCGGCACTTGACGTTGTCGCCGGGTAGTCGAGCATATGTTCATACGCCGGCCCGGGGTAGAAGGCTGACAGGCTATTGTTGAGGTTCTGCTCAATTTCTATGGCGGTATCTTGCTTGATACCCATGACGCCCCAGGAAAACTGCGACTGATTTCCCAAAATCTTGAGAGGCGCGAATATCGACTTGAATATCTCTCGATTATCATGGAAAAGACGGAGCTGTTCCACGACGAGCGGCGCGACTATGAGGCGCGCCGGTACCCCGGAATCCTCTGCCGCTCGGTTGATGGAATCGGTATCTTTGATAATGGCGATCTCGAGAGTCCGCCATTCCGGCGTGTTCCGCCAGGCAAAATTGTTGGGATCGGCATAATTTGTCGCACTGGCTTGCGCGGCCGAGCTCGTGGAATTCAGAGCATTTTTCACCTGATCTTTGAAGAAATCATGCTGTCCGTCAATGATTCCGGGAGTTTTTGTCAGCCCAAGCTCCTCGGCGGCATAGACGGCAACCAGAATAAAGCCGATGAAGGCGAAAATATACGTCACGATCTTGAATGCTATTTTCATATGTATGTCCGTGGCTGTGTAACTATATCACGCGATATTTCGCTGTTGATAACGCCGGTGTTGCCGATACCCCCCCGTTGCTATACTTATGAGCAGTTATTCGAGCATAACAGATTATTATAAGTCACGTTTTTATAATGAAAAAATATATTTTCGCAAGCGCTTGCGCGTTTGCACTGTTCGCTGTGTTTATCACCTCTCGCGCATCGGCTCAGACATCGTCGGGTCCGTCCGTGACGGTCAATGGTACGCCGAGTCTGACTCTGACGTATGATTCAAATAATAAAGAAAGCCAGCTGACCGCGGCCTGGAATATTGTGGTTAACGGCGGTCCGAATGGCGCCAACATCATCCGAGGCGGTGCCGGTGTCATGCTCCTCGATCAGAACCGCAGGAATGTCAACGCCAATTCGCAGACATCGGATATCGTACCAACGGCGCCGACGGGCACCTATACGGACAGCCGCGGCCAAGCCTATTGGCAGGTACCGGCCAATAGCTCGCTTACATTCCGGGTCACGACTCACTTGAATCCGCAGCAGCTCTTTGCTGGCGCATACACCGCTTCGCTCAGCGCTATTCTCAATGAGGCAAATACGAACGACATAAACACCGAAGCCGATATACCGGTTCCGACGAGCGCGACCAATGCCGTCACGGTTGTCGGCGAACAGTCGCCGTACATCACCTCTGTGACGGACCCGGCGACCGTCGGCCAGACGGTTACTGTGACCGGCCAGCGCCTAAATGATAAAGGCGGAGATGCTATCATGGTGGATACGACCAGCGTGCCGTCGACGTCGAATAGCGATACGACCATCACCTTTGTCATGCCGAACGTCCCGCCCGGACGCCACACGATACAGGTGAGCGGTCCGACAACCGGCGCCAGCAACATCGTCAGTTTCCAGGTTCAGAATAACAGCGGCTGCAGCATCTCATACGTATTCACCTCCAATCTCACGATTGGCTCGACCGGCGCCGATGTCGTGGCTCTGCAAACACTCCTCATCGCCAATGGCTACGATATTCCGGCTATTTCCTCCGGCCAGGTCGCAAAAGGATATTTTGGTCCGACGACAGCTGCGGCCGTCATGAGATTCCAGGCGGCTCATGGCATTCCGGCGACCGGTTTTGTCGGGCCGCTGACGCGCGCCATCCTTAACGCTATCGGCTGTACCGACAATGGCGGCGGCCCTGTGTCCACCGGAACGCAAGTATTTGCCACGCTCGATCCGAGTTCGCCGATGACTGCCGTGGTTGCAATATCACAAAATCAGCCAACACAGAATATTCCGCTTGCTGTCTTCGATCTCACGGCTCAAAATGGTCCAGCAGTCTTGAAGTCCTTTAGTCCGACCTTGAATACTGTCATTAACGGAACATCCGCTAGTTTTGGTAAACTCTTCTACAATTTGTACCTGAAGATCGGTAGCCAATGGTACGCGGCTTCGGAATCCGGCATGGGTCAGATTGCGACATTCAGCAACTTAAACATCCCTCTGCCGGTGGCCGCATCTGTTCCCGTCATTGTATATGGAAGTGTCCAAGCTGATTCATCGGGAACACTGAACAATTCAAACGCCGCAGTGTTCTTGCCCCTGAATGCTATCACGGCTGTCGATGCCAGTGGTAACCCCGTCAACATAAATCAAGGATCTGTGGTGGGTACACTTGCTGGCAGTACGCTGACGTTCAATAGTAGTGGAGTTCTTGTGGGCAATACGAGCGCGACACTGGGAAGTCCTGTAGCACAATCTTCAGGTGTATCGACATATCCGGTTACGTTCGCGTTCACGATAACAGCAGGCAATAGTTCAGTATATTTTAGCAATGCGCTGGGCCTCGATTTTGCTGGAAATGTCGGATCATTTAAAATAACCGGGTCGGCATTTCCGGCATCGATAAGTGGCGATACGCCAAATTACTGGGTTATACCCGCTGGTTCCTCAAGGCAGTTCAATTTTACGGGTACGGTTGGCTTTGCGGGCACGTTCCGAGTGGCCGGCATTCACTATGGTCTTAATGCAAACAATGTCTCTGCATATTCAATAGTAACAGGCCTATCAAATTTGAGCGTGTCAACAAATTCAAATGGCGGTTCAGGCGGCAGTGGTGGCGGAGGTTCGTGTCCGGCCGGGTATACATGCAATGCAACAACAGTTGGTTACACCTCATATCCTCAAGGCGAGTCTGTGACATTCGATAAGACATTTAACGTCCCGAATTCAGCTTCATACTACCCAGTCACGCTTAGCATGGCGGCTGACAATCAATTCTCCGTAACGGTAAATGGCACATTGGTTCAAAATAACTTGAACGAAGTAAACTACTCTTCGCCGGCGACTTTTGATCTATCGCCATTCGTGCACACCGGTTCAAACACGATTGAATTCAAGGTCACAAATCTGTTGCCGCCGTATCTTGGTACTGGCTTTACCAACAACCCAGCCGGCCTTATATACAAGATTACCCAGAGCGGTTCACAACTAACATCGAGTGATGGCAATGAGACATATGTTTCCACGACCAACGGTAAAGGCTACGCATCAACACTTTCAGGTTCAAGTTATCTCTGGACGGCTATTCCCGGCGCCAGATGGATCTGGAGTTATGACGGGTTTGCAGGCGCTCAAGGCGTAGCAACAACACCTGTCGCCGCGGGAAATTCGATAAGCATCATGACTCCAGCTGGAGGTGAAAATTGGACAATGGGTACGAATCAGAATCTGATGTTTAAGATTGCGCCGGTCGGTGCTAAAGAGGATATTTATCTCGTAAGTACGCAGTGTCCAGGAGATGCCTGCAGCTACCCAATATTTATGAATGCCGGCGGAACATTACTCTCGACAGGTTACACAATGTGGGGCTGGAGCGTCGGACAGATTTCGACTGGTTCTGTCGCATCTGGTAGTTACAAGATCAAGATGTGTGTGACGAATACCGCGACGTGTGCGTACAGCGGAGTCTTTACCATCGGTTCAGCGTCTGTGCCGATCCCCATCCCGACGCCGGTCTCGACAGTCGCGCCGTCGCCGAGCATCACGCCCGTGCAGTCACCGTCATATTCGCCGACACCCGCACCGGTGGTGACGGCGGCGCCGACGGCTCTATTCACTATTGAAGGTCAGCATAGCTATACGTATTCTGCCGGCCAATACACGCATTACGCGTGGTCCGCGACAAATGCCGACACTTTCTCATCGAGTTACACGGCTACCGGCGGCGCGATCTGCGGCGGCGGTCCCTGGATAGCCAATAGCGCGCAGGGAAGCGATAGCGAATACATATCTTCAGCCTATGCCGGCTGCGTTTGGACCGTCACGTATACCGCCAAGAATAGCCGGACCGGCCAGTCTGCTTCAGATACGGTTCGTGTGACCGTCAATCCGGTAAATTCGACCGTCGGATCCACGCCGGCGCCTTCGCCTTCGCCGAATCCTTCCAATTCTCCGCAAGCCAACGCTACGCAAAGCAGCCTCAATGCCAGTATTTGGGATGCCGTACGGCAGTACTTCGATTCGATGGCCCGCTAGATCTCGATCGGCCTGGAGGGCAGTGTAATATTCAAGGCATGTTGGAACCGTCCCGATAGCGCATCGGGACGGTTTTCCGTGTGGATGCCTGTTGATAACTGGTACTTTACTTTTTCTATTCGCAGGTTAAACTATATCCACTACCCGAGACATGACGCATCGCGCCATGTCTTTTCTCTTTTTTCATCGCTTGAGTACCGATGAAGCAAAAAGAGAAACTGCGCTTATCAGTTCTTGGCCACGAATGATCACGTGTCCACAGTTAATCCCAAAGATATGAAAGCCAAATCAATGTTCGGTTCGGACTTCAAGTATGTGCTCGCGCTCACTCTACTCGCATGGATGACCTACACATTGCCACAAGTACAGGCGGCCATGATCAAGTAATTTCCATCAGTCGGCCGTCCAAGGACGTTTACCAGAACACGCAAGCCACCTTCGGGTGGCTTTTGTGCTGTGGTTTTTGCCCCAAAGAGTGCTAGACTGACGTATATATACCTATGAAAAAAAATCTCATAAAGCGCGTTCTGTACGCATGTGTGACGTCTGGCGTCGCGTGTCTGACGGCATTGTCGTTCGGTCGGTTTGTGTCCGCTCAAACGTACATGTTCGCCACGCCGACGCCGTCACCGATCTATGCTGTGCCAATTACTACCGCTATCAACCCGATTCCTCTGCCGACCCGCGATCTCTCGCTCGGCGCTTCGGGGCAGGATGTGGCCAATCTGCAATCGTGGCTGATGACAAACGGTTACAGCATACCATCCATAGCCGGCGGCGGCGCCATGGGTTATTTTGGCATGCAGACACAGTCCGCCCTCGAATCGTATCAACGGGCCGTCGGCCTGCCGGCGTACGGATATTATGGCAATCTAACTCGACAGAGCATGAATGGTTCGGTCGGATACGGCAGCAGCAGTTTTGCTTCTGGCGGCTCGAGTGGCGGATATGCCGGCGGCGGTACGACGAGCGGCGTACCAACGGGCTACAGCGTCTACACAACCATCTCTCCAAATGGCGGCGAAGTTTGGCAGACTGGCACGATGCAGACTATCCGTTGGTCAGTGCCAACAGCTGTGTATAATGGCATCTATGTACCGGCCAATGCCGTACATCAGCCGATATATGCCGACATTCGCCTCGAATTTCCCACGCCGGCCTGCGCCTTGCCGACCCAACCGATCCGCTGCATGATCGCCGTGCGCGCGCCGTATTTGATCGTCAGAGGAGTGGATCTGACAACCGGCAGTTATGCCTGGCGCGTGGGCGCTGTCACGGATCTGAGCGGTTCGAACCCGACGTACGCGGCGGATGGCAGCTACAAGATACAGATTTGTCCGACTGACGGTTCCGCCTGTTTCGAGAGCGCCAATACGTTTGCTATCGCTTCCAGCCAATACGTCCCCGGTTCTGGTGGCAGCAGCCTCATGCCTGCGCCGAGCAGCGCTGGACCGCTCATGATAACCTCACCTAATGGCGGGGAAGTCTGGCAGGCCGGTACCGCCCATACCATTACGTGGGTATCGCCGTCATATTTCAGGGCCACGACAGCCGACCTCAAGCTCCAGCGGCAGATCACTTGTTCGACGGCTGCCTGTCCGATGATCGCCTATGCGCCGCAAACGATAGCGGTCAATATTCCCATAAATCAAGACGCTTATATCTGGACCGTCGGTCAGATCGTCGGAGGTGCCACTATCGCCGATGGCACGTACACGGTCCAGATATGTGTTTCCGGCACAACTAATTGTGAAGAGAGCGATCAGCCATTCACTATTACGTCAGTTGCCAGCCAAGGGAATCAATGTCCGTCCGGGTACGTCTGCATGCCGGCCGGACCGATCGGTACCTCGTACGGCAGCGCCTCGGCCGGCTACGGCAATGCTACGTCGATTAACCAGAACAGTCTCCTGCGTGTTTGTCCGAATGTCATGATTGTAAGCCAGACGCCATCGACAGGTCCAAATAGCGTGGCTTCGCAGTACTACATTCTCAACGGCATTCGTCGAGAGTTGAGCGATTTTGATACCAATTGGGTGTCGGCAAATTGCTCAGTGCCAGTGCAAAACGCATACTGACGATCGGCGTATTATCCACCGGGAATGCACAGACAACCGTGAGTTTGCACTTTACGTGGCATCGTGTTAGGATGCCCAGTATGCGCCCTTGCTCAATTTTTTGGGCGTATTTTAATCACTATTAATAATTTATCCCCCGCCTTTGAACCGTTCATTGGACTGGTTCACGCTTCAGTGAATGAATCAAAGGCTCGGGGCTCTAAAGTAATATTATGGCAGTAGAATTCAATCGTACGAAGCCCCATGTCAACGTCGGCACGATCGGCCACATCGACCACGGCAAGTCGACATTGACCGCCGCGCTCGTCGCCGTACAAGCAAAGAAGGGCATGGCCAAGGAAAAGGCCTATGCCGAAATTACCAAAGGTGGAACCGTTCGCGATGCCACCAAGACCGTAACCATCTCACTCTCGCACGTCGAGTACGAGTCAGCCAAGCGCCACTACGCGCACATCGATGCTCCGGGTCACGCTGACTACATCAAGAACATGATCACCGGCGCCGCCCAGATGGACGGAGCCATTCTCGTCGTTTCGGCCACTGATGGTGTCATGCCGCAGACGCGTGAGCACGTTCTCTTGGCCTACCAAGTCGGCGTCCCCAAGATCATTGTGTTTCTCAATAAATGCGACCTCGTGCCGGAGAAGGATCTTATCGATCTCGTCGAGGAAGAGGTGCGTGAACTTTTGACCAAGAATAAG
>JAGWLE010000011.1 GCA_028864955.1 Patescibacteria group bacterium
TGAATTTTGGTTGTAGTAATACTGGAAAGAAGCCGACTCGAGGCTGCCGGCGTAGAGCTGATTGAAGGCGTTCTCAGAGATCGTCTTGCACCAGTTCTGGGCGTTCGTCAGCTGGGTGATATACGACTGGTAGTCGGTGGCCGAAGAAGCAGTGATCTTCACATAGGCAGGCCTTTGCGGCACAGCTGGCGATATTTTGGCCGGTGCAGCCGGTGTGACTGAACGGACGATCGGCGTCGGCCGAATGCTCGAACTCGGCGGCGCAAGGTGCGCCGGCGTAGCCGTCGCCGGTGGCTGGCTGGTCAGGTCGACGGGCGTGGTCGACAACACGTCCGCGCTTTTCGGCTGGGGCGCCAGCCAGGCGATCACAGTCACCACAATGACGATGGCCGCGGCCGCGATCGTCTTCCAATTGGTCAATGAGTTTTTCATAAACAAAAAGTTATACTGACATTATACATAATAAAACTCCTCAAATACACGCCTATAGAGGTTGATAGTTTGTCTGGCCGTATGGTGATCGAGCTGGAAATCCGGCTTGTGGGCGATGTCATTCCGGACCAAATGCGCATTCCAGGCGTCCTGGCGCGTCTTCATATCGCCCTGCTCGACACGTTTCAATTTCTCGCCGACCGAGTCGCCGCGGTATCCCATCTTGGTCAGGAGACTATCGAGCAAGATATCCGCTTCGATGATGGCCTGCTTCCAATCGTTGGGATTCTGCGATTCCAGGTAGGTCATGGCTCTGTCCCAGCGGTGGGCCATGACTTGATCGCCGGCATCGGTATATGCCGGTTCCTCAATCTTGGCGTCATGAAGCGCCGCCTCTTTCTTGCGCACTTCCTTGAGACGCTCAACGGTGTATATGATGCCAATGAAGAAGAATAGCGAGACCGGAAACGACAGGCCGATCAGCACGCCCAGAGCCTGTTTCAAGAACTCCACTAAAGGCGGAATCGTCGAAACGATCCAGGCATATGCCTCGGTGAGCATGACCGTGCTGTCAAACATGCATCTATTATATCGCCCGGCGCCGGCCTATGGAAGCGCGGCTACTCCTCATTCAGGAAATCCCGTCCGATATCGAAAAGTCTCTGTTCATGACCGTGTCCGGCCGTGAGCTGCAAGCCTATCGGCAGCCCCGCGCCCTCTCGCACGACTGTGCCGCATGGCAGAGAAATTGCCGGCATGCCGGTTATATTGGCCGTGACCGTGAATATGTCTTCGAGATACATGGCCACCGGATCAGTTGTCTTTTCGCCTATCTTGAATGCCGGTCCGGGCGCGGTCGGCGTGGCGATAACATCGACCGACTCAAATGCCTTATGGAATTCATCGGTAATCATCTTCCTCACGGCGTTCGCACGATTGTAGTAGGCGTCATAATAACCTGAAGAAAGCACGTATGTTCCGAGGAGAATCCGGCGTATGACCTCCCTGCCGAAACCGGCGCCTCGCGTCTCGAAATAGTCATCTATGCCATCCTTGCCGTCGATATGCAGGCCGTATTTGACGCCGTCATAGCGGGCCATGTTCGAAGAGACTTCGGCCGGCATGATGATGTAGTAGACCATGAGCGCCGCCGAAATATTCGGCAGGGCGATCTCCTGTATCTCGTAGCCCTTGCGCTCGAACGACGCCAGGGCCGCCTCGAACGATCCGAGTACGGCCGCGTCGACACCGTCTTTGAGGAAATGCCGAGGCACGCCGATGACGCGCGGCTTTCGGCCGGCTGTTTTCGACGTTCGGTGTTCAGCATACGGCTCGTTGTATGTGTTCTCATCTATGGTCGTACTGTCGAACGCGTCCCTGCCCCGAATCGCCTTGAATACCAGTTCAGCGTCTGCGACTGTTTTGGC
Source organism: Patescibacteria group bacterium (assembly GCA_028864955.1). Lineage (GTDB taxonomy): Bacteria > Patescibacteriota > Minisyncoccia > Phycocordibacterales > PALSA-1337 > C7867-002. The sequence goes on from JAGWLE010000011.1 coordinate 1,860, forward strand.
CAGCGGACCGATCTGATCGAGCGACGAGCCCATGGCAATGGCGCCGTATCGCGAAACGGCGCCGTATGTCGGCTTGAGCCCGACGACGCCGCAAAAGCTGGCCGGTTGTCTGATCGAACCGCCGGTGTCCGTGCCAAGCGCGAACAGCGCACCGTCCATGGCCACGGCGGCGGCCGATCCGCCCGAAGAACCGCCGGCTACCCGGCTCAAATCGTGCGGATTCTTGGTCAGGCCAAAGGCGGAATTCTCGGTCGAGCCGCCCATGGCAAACTCGTCCATGTTTGTCCTGCCCAGGAATACGACGCCGGCTTCTTTGAGTTTGGCGATGACCGTGGCATCATATGCTGCCCGATAATTCTGGAGCATCCTCGAAGCCGCCGAGGCCAGACGCCCCTGTATGAGAATATTATCCTTGATAGCGCAAGGAATGCCCGTCAGAGGCCCCTGCCTGCCGTCCTTGATGACAGCATCGGCCGCCCTGGCTTGAGTGATGGCATCGGTGAAGACTTCGAGGTAAGCATTGACCTCCCTATTCTTTGCGGCTACAAGATCGAGGTACGCCTGCGTCAGTTCGACGGCCGTAAAATCTCCGGCCTTGAGGTGAGCCGCGGCTGTGGCGATCGTCAATTTTTTGAGGTCGATGTTCATCGATGATTTCCGGCTGATCAGCCACGAGGCTAGTCCTGCGCGATGATCTTCTTGACGGCGATATAGTCGCCTTCGCGGTCAGGCGCCGCGGCCAGCAGCCGTTCGCGTTCTGCCGGCGACCTCGGCGCGGCCTCATCCGGCCGCATGGCATTCTTGACCGCGCCGACGCGACCTTCGGCATCGATCTTGACCTCGAGTTTCTTGAGCCGATCGATATATCCCAGGATGGCATCGAATTCCATGGCCAGAGACTCCTTGTCCTCATCGGTCAGTTTGACGCGCGAGAGAGTCGCCAAATGCTCGATATCTTTGACCGTGATCATGCGGGCATCATAGCACAATTGCCGGCGACAGCCAGCCGTGCTATGATCTTCCTGAAATATAGAAGAAGTCATGTGTTGTGGTTAGGTTGTGGCCGCTGCTATCCTTCGAGCAGCGGCCACTTTTCGTCAAGCCTGGCCGCTGTCAGCGCCCGGCCATCTTCAGCAATTCGTCTTCAGAGATAATCGGCACCCCCAATTGGCGGGCTTTGTCCAACTTTGAGCCGGCATCCTTGCCGGCCACCACGTACGAGGTCTTCCGGGAAACGGAACTCGTGACGTCGCCGCCGCTCTGCCGGACCAGCTGTTCGGCGGCCTGGCGTTCGAGCGTCGGCAAACTGCCGGTGAATACGAACGATCTGCCCTCGAGCGGCCTGTTGGCGGTCAGCTGTTCGGCTTCGATCGTCAGGTGCTTCAATAGATTTTTCACCAGTTTGCGGTTATCCGCCAGTTTGAACCAGCCAGCGATTGACTGGGCGACTTTGGGGCCGACGCCTCTGACCGCTTCGAAATCCTGGCGCTCCGCCCGTTCAATCCTCTCGATCGAGCCGAAGTGCCGGGCGATATCGTAGGCTGTTTCTTCGCCGACATGCGCGATCGACAACGAGGCCAGGAAGCGCGACAGGCTGATCGTGCGCGACGCATCTATCGCCTGGATAAGATTATCCGCCGACTTTTCCGCGAAGCGTTCGATGTTGAGCAGATCGCCTTTCTTGAGCGTGAATATGTCGTCGAATGTGGAGATCAAGCCGGCCTCAATCAGCTGATTCAAAATCTGCGGACCGAGACCGTCGATATCGAAGCACTTTTTCGAGGTGAAATAATGGAATCGCCGCCGCACCTGCTCGAAGGAATCCTTGGAGACGCAGCGCCAGGCCGCTTCGCCGGGCACGCGTTCGATGGCGCCGTCTCCGCCGCAGGCGGGAACATGCGTCGGCCATGTGAACGGCCGGGAATCCGCCGGACGCAATTCTTTGACGACGGAAACGATATCTGGAATGACGTCGCCGGCCTTCTCCAGGATGACAGTGTCGCCGATGCGCAGGTCCAGCCGCCTGATTTCATCTTCGTTATGGAGCGTGGCCCGCGAAACAGTCGAACCGTCGACCAGCACCGGCCTCATGATGGCCACCGGCGTGATCACGCCGGTGCGGCCGACTTGAAAAGCGATATCCTCAAGGACGGTGGTGACCTGTTCCGCCGGAAATTTATAGGCCACGCCCCAGCGCGGCGATTTGCCCGTGTAACCAAGCGCCTCCTGGATTTTTCGCGAATTTATCTTGATAACGATGCCGTCGAGCGCGTATCCGAGCGAATCGCGCTTCTTGGCCCATTCTTCATAGTATTTCTGAATGCCGTCAACGCTGGAGACGACCAGGTGATGCGGATTGACGTTGAAACCCAGCCTCGAGAGAAGTTCGAGTTCGCCCGACTGCCGGTCGAGTTCGGCGGTAGGCGGTTCGTACCTGTCGATATCGTACAAGAATGAGTCGAGCTGGCGTGAAGCGGTGATGCGCGAATCAAGTTGACGAAGCGAGCCGGCGGCGAAATTCCTAGTGTTTGCGTACGGCGGCAGGCCTTCCGCCCGGCGCTCGGCGTTGATCTCGATCAACCTATCCTTAGCCATCCAAATCTCGCCGACGGCGATCAATTCTCGGGGGATATTCTTGCCGGCAAGTTCCTGGGGCACTGATTTGATGGTTTTGACGTTCAATGTGACATCTTCGCCGATAGTACCGTCGCCCCGCGTCGCCGCCCGTTTCAATTCCCCATTTTCATACGTCAAAACGACTTTCAGGCCGTCGATCTTGAGTTCGCAGCAATATTCTAGCCGCTCGTCCTTCATGCCGGCTTTGCGCATGAAATTCCGCACGCGCTCGTGCCATTTCATGAGCTCGGTCGTGTCGAACACATCGTCAAACGACCATTGCGCCACCGCGTGGCGCACTTTCGAAAACTCCTTGAGCACTTCGCCGCCGACGCGTTCCGTCGGCGAATCGGCGCTCTTGAGTTCCGGATATCGTGATTCCAGATCCGAAAGCTCCTTGAGGAGCGAATCGTAGGCTTCATCACTGATCTCCGGCTGATCGAGCGTGTGGTAGAGTCGCCGGTGATGCTCGATGGTTTTCCGGAGCTTATCGACACGTTCGCGTACATCGGGAGTAACATTGGTCATGATTATTCCAGGTGCCGCTAATCGTGTTCGACGAGCTGAATGACGCGCTCTTCGTCGCGCGGACCCTGCTCCGGACAGACGCCGGGATTATTCGGATCGTACAGATTGTAGCCGCTCGAGCGGATGACGATGATGTGTCCAGCCGAAGCGCTCAATTCATTGCCTTCCCAGACCTGGATCTTGGCGCAGCTCGAACCGAGCGGCACAATGATCGGCGGCGTGGCCAGTACGGTTGCCGGATTAAAATTCACGCCGTTCGGATAGGAGACGGAGGCGGCAAACGTGCCGGATGGCGCCGGGTTGATGCCGCGGCATTCGATAGGAAACGAGGAGCCGGGCGCCGCCTGGCCAACGGCGGCATAGGCTTTGACGGCACATTGGATGCCAGTATCGGCGGCGTAGATGGCCACCGTCGAATCACGCGAAGCCGTCGAGAGGATGAACTGCTTGCGGCTGATCTCCAGGATAAAGGCGGCCACCGAGAGCACGATCGAGGAAACGATGATAGCGAATAATAGCGTATAGCCGCGGGTTTGCGAGGTCTTTGTATACATCAGCGTGGGGTGTTAGTCAGGATTTCTGATAAATCGACCTCATTCGTGCCGCCGTACGTCGTCGTCCAGCTGACCACCACGTAGGCGGTATAATCGTCGCTGCCGTCAGGGTCGCTGCTGTGATACAGGACAAAGTATCGGCTGAACGGCGTGGGCAGTGCGCCAGTCCAGGTTGGAGCGTATGTGTAATCGCCATTCTTGAGCGTCAAGGCGCAGTTGTTGAGATTCGAGCACAGGTCGACGCCGGGATGAGATGAGCTGTTCGACGCCGGCAAGAACGATATGCCGCACTGCGGAATCTTGCTCACAGTCACGCAGCTGCCGCCGCTCAAAGGATTTGTCGGCTTGGGCGGCCAGGCGCCGTTATCCTTGAGATTGTTGAGGTATTCGAGTCCTTCTTGGGCCAGAGAAATGGCAATGGTCTGATTGCGGGCATCGAGCGCCGCGGTATAGCCCTTGTTGGCGACGGTGAGCGGCCCGGCGATGGCGATCATCAGGATGGTGATGGCCACGAGCGTCTCGATGATGGTGAATCCCCTGGTTGTGCGGCGTGTATGGATCATGGCATTAATCGGTGATGCGCTGCGAAATGCTGGTCTGAATATTGAAAGAATTTTGATCCTGGAGGCGCGTGCCGGCGTAGCCGGAGAGCCGGAGGTAGACAAACGAGTAACCCTGCGACGGCGGATCCTGGTACACGGCGGCGGAAAAGCCGGTCAGATGAGTGTTATTCTCGTCGAGAACGGCATGGAAACTGCTCTTCGAGAAAGGCTGGCCGCAACTCGACTGCTCGGCTTTCTGCAGGCTCCAGGTATTTGGATACTGCGGATTTGAGCTCGGTATGAACCAGTAGGCATTGATGAGATTGCATGTTGGAGCATTGGGATCGACGTCGGCCGTCGTAAAAAGAATGGCAGTCGCTACGGGATTGCCCAGGTTGATAGAACATGTATGGCCGGCAGGCAGGCTGCCGCTGAACGTCCAGCTACCCGGAGTGATGCCGCTGCCGCCCGGTCCGGTATCGCAGTAATAATCGGTGCCGACGCGCATCTCGCGCGACATGGCTTCCAGGGCGAAGCCGAGATTGTTCATGGATGACTGCAGCGTCTGCGCTTGCCGATTGAGCGCGGTAATCCTGACCAGCGAACCGACGGCGAATACGGCCGCGATGGTAAATATGGCCAAGGAGACGAGCATTTCCAGAAGTGTAAAGCCGCGATTGTTCATGGTCAGTTTGAAACGCTAATCTGGCCGGCGCGATTGACGGTCACCGTGCGCGTATTGTTGCCGTCCGACGATTGCACGGTGATCTCAGCCACATTGTAGGCGGTCGCCGAACCGGTCTGCGGCGAGTAAATAAGGGCGGCCGGATCCGGTCGGCGGAATGTGATATCAACCGAACTGACCGGATTGCACGGACTATTGTAATCACCGACACAGATGCTCTGAATGCTGGCGCCCAGCTTCATATTGTAGACCGAAATAATGCTATCGCCGTTTGAACAGGTCGAACCGGTAGTGTTGCCAGAACAATCATAGAGACCGTTCCAGTTGGCAGAGCCGGTGCCATCAGCAAAAAAGGTGAAGACATTGTTGCTAAAATTGTTGGCGTTTTGCGCGCGAAAATCGATGCCGTAGGCGCTGCCAAATGCCGTGCCGACATCCGTGGCGCGCACCGATAACCCGTAGGTCTGCGCCTGATGGATGGACAAACCGATATCATACGCCAAGTTGGTGAGCAGCGCCCCCGAACTAAAGCTGCTGTAGCGCCACAAGACAAGGGCGGTCATGAAGACGAATATGGCGACAGTGACCATGAGCTCCACCAAGGTAAAGCCGCCAGCACGAGCTGTCGTCTGCCGCGATTGTCGGAAGCGCGAGATCATCATGAGATATTATACCTCAGAGCTGCCTGATCAGGGCCACGAGCGTGTGAACATCTATGACGCGCAGGTTGGTGAAAAGCGCCAGATACATACCCAAGATGAGATATGGTCCAAATGGGATCTCGGTGCGCGGCTTGAAACGCCTGTACTTGTAGAATAGCCAGATCAAGGAAACGGCCGCAGCGACCCAGAACGACAGCACGATGGCATTGACGCCGGCGTCGATGCCCAGGAGCCAGCCGATACCGAGAACGAGCTTGGCATCGCCGAGGCCCATCAAAGTGCCGCCGGAAAATAGCCAGATCAGGGCGAACGGCGCGGCCAGGATCGGACCGGCTAAAATAGCGGACAAGCTGGCGCCGTGGATCATCGATATGGATGCCGAACCTCCGATGAACAGACTGATGAGCGCCAAGCCGTCAAATGTGTACACGCACGCATCGGGAATTATTTTATGGCGGATGTCATACGCGCAGATGACGATCAGGATCGAAGTGGTCACGGCATATATGAGAAGATGAATAACAGTCGCCGCATTTGTCACGGGAAAATACAGGAACAGCAGCACGAAAAGCACCGCTGTCAGGAATTCGACGAGCGGATACTGAATAGAAATTCTCGAGTGACACTGCCGGCACTTTCCCTTTTGCCAGATATAGCTGGCGATAGGCATGAGCTCCTTCCAGCTGAGTTCACGGCCGCATGACATGCAGCGGGACCGTCCGCGGGCAAAGCTGACGCCGCTATTGAGGCGCAGGGCGATGACGTTCAAGAAACTGCCGATGAGCGTACCGAAGATAAACGCCAGGACGAGATAGATGGTCTCCATGGCTGATGAGTCAACTGGCTATTTTGGCCCGACGCAATAATCGGTCGAGCCGGCGGCATTGTTACACGTAAATGTGTTGCCCAAGGCGCTGGTCCAGCCGCTCAAGGGATACGTGTTCGATGGTAGGCCGTCTTTGACAGCGTCATTGGTATTTTCGAGCACAGCATGCAGGGCGTAGTCGGTACGCGTCGAATTATAGGCGTAGTCATACTGGCTCTGAGCCAGAGAGCTGCCGGATGGCGGCGTCGGCATGGTCGAGATGAACGAGCTCATGAGTATGCCGGGATTGGCCGAGCATTGGTTGGGATCGGTATACAAGCTATTCGAAGGATCGATGGTCGGTGGATAGACGTTGCAACGGTCAAAATACTGTTCCAACGACAATTGGATCTGCGATATATCCGAAATCCGCTTGCCATCGCGCGCCTTGCCCTTGGAATTCGCCAAGCTCGAGAGGATGACGCTCGTCAAGAGAGCGATGATGACGATCACCATGAGCAGTTCGATCAAGGTGAAGCCCGAACGCGATCTGATGGTTGTTTTCATGGTGATGGTGGTGTTAGTGGTGTTAATCGGTATTGTACGCCGCCGAAGATCTATTGCGGGCAGGTCGTGCCGGTGTTAGATGTCGCTTGCTGATTGCTTCCGCCGATCGAATCGAGACAGAAGTATAAGGTTGATGAGGAAACAAGCTGGCCATACACGGCATAGCCGACAACGGGGCCAGATAAGGGGCTTGTCACCACTTTGATCGCGCCTCCCTGGGCAAACGCGTCACCGAGAAGATTGTTGAGTGTGCTCGTGCCGGTACTATTGGGATCAAAACCGCCAAATAAACCGCCCGTATTTGTGAGATCTACATATTGTACTCCGTCATAATCAGCTTCGAGCTGTGTACGGATCTGTTTTACATCAGAAATAATTTTGACATCTTGGGCTTTGCTGCGAGAATTACTGAGAGACACGAGGATGATCCCCGCCAAGATGCCTATAATGGCAATCACAACCAGGAGTTCGACGAGTGTAAAACCTTTGACACTACGATGAATACGTTTCATAAGTAAAGTATAGCACATTGATAATCAGGCCGTGTGGATAATAGCAACCGTAGACCTCCGCCGCAATCACTGGCAAATTGGCGTATTCGAGGTTACTTGCGCCACCGTATCCACGGTCGACGTCCACTTATTCGTGCTGCCGTCTGAACCCATACAAAAGTATTTGCTCGTATCACTGATCATCTGCCCATAGACCGCGTACTTAAAAGGTCCTGTAGCAGTCGTTATTGCGAAGACTACGCCACCATTTGCTGCAGCATCATCCGTCAGCTGCTTGCCAACCGAGCCAGCGGTGACGATGATGCCGTCGCCGTTTGTCTCGGTCGAATTGTCCGCCGTAATAGCGGCGCTGTAGTCTGTGCCATTGAAGCTAGATTCAATATCCGTGCGAATCTGTTGGACGTCGTTCATGACACGCGTGTCTTTACCTCTATTTCGAGAGACATTCAGACTGACAAGTACTACGGCGGACAAAAGAGCGATGATAGCGATCACCACCAAAAGCTCAATAACGGTAAATCCACGAGGACTACTCCTTGCGATCATGACATAAACAATACCATTATCTATGGTGCTGGTCGATACGGGATGGCAGATGCCATCTAATGGCTTTTTAAAAGCTATGCTAGTATAAGAGGAAAATTTTATGATAGATACATCGAACTACGCGGAACGATTTCTTCAATACTGCCGGTTTAGAAAAGTCCGGCCTTACCTCAAAGGCGATGTCATGGATTTTGGCGGCAATGAAGGCGAGCTTCGCCGATTCGTCAGAGGCGACTATCTGCCGGTCAATTATAATCACCGTGTCATGGAAGGACGGACCTTTGATACGATTGTAGCCATGGCAGTCATCGAGCATATCGAGCCGGCAATTGTGCATGCGGTTTTTTTGAAATTTGCTGAAAATCATCTGCGCCCAGACGGGCATATTTTTTTGACGACTCCGACACCGCTGGCAAAGCCTATACTAGAAGTCATGGCGCGTGTCGGCATATTGCAGAGATCAAATATCGCGGAACACAAGCACTATTGGACAAAAAAAGACATCTACGATCTCGCATTCAAGGCGGGTCTCAATGTTGAAAAGTATCGCAGATTCCAGCTTGGCATGAATCAGTATGCTGTCCTGCGACACCCGGAGAATTGATATGAAACTTTCTATCATTATTCCTGTCTACAATGAAAAAGGCACCTTGCCCGTGGTGTTGAAAAAGATCGTCGATGTCAAGTTACCCGGAAATATCACCAAGGAAATCATCATCATCGATGATTTTTCAGATGAAGAGATTCCGTTCCCAACCGAGCATAATGGAGGCAAGGATACGGATTTCATCGTAATCCGACATTCTCACAATCGCGGCAAAGGAGCCGCCGTACGGACCGGCTTCAAGGCCGCTCGAGGCGATTATGCGGTGATCCAGGACGCTGATCTCGAATATGATCCCGCAGAGTATCCCAAGCTTATCGCGCCTCTCCTCGACGGCCAGGTCGATATCGTATTTGGCACTCGATTTCAAAAGGGCCGGCCTAAGGGCATGTCGATCAAAAACTACGTGGCTAACCGCATTCTGACGTGCGTCTCGAATATTCTCGCCGGAACATCCGTGACCGACATGGAAACATGTTACAAAATGATGCACCGCGACGTCATGAAAAGCTTGAGTTCGTCCTTGGTGTCTGACCGTTTCGGTATCGAGCCAGAAATCACGTCATCTGTTTCCGGACTCCGGATCGCCGAAGTGCCTATCGGGTACACGGGCCGTACGCGCAAGCAAGGCAAGAAGATTGGTTGGTCAGACGGTTTTGAAGCGTTGTGGCTCATCATCAGACACAACTTTCCCTATCGTAACTCGCGCATACTCCGCTATATTGTCTCCGGTATATGCGGCGCTATGACCGATCTGGTCTCTTTGTGGTTTCTGACATCAATCTGTCACATCTGGTACGTCACATCCACCGTCATGGCGTTTGTGTTGGCTTTTTGTGTGAGCTTTATCCTGCAGAAATTCTGGACATTCCGGGATCGCGCAATCAATCGGATGTTGCGCCAGAGTGTCGCCTATGCCTTCATTTTTATTTTTAACCTGGGATTGAATACTCTTCTGGTGTACATATTCGTGGATTTTTCGGCTATTCATTACTTGTTTGCCCAAGTACTGGCAGCCGCGATCATCGCCATCGAGAGTTACTTTATGTACAGACGTTTCGTTTTCAATTGACCTTGTACACGGCGTATCCGTACTGGTTGTCATACAATTCGCGAGTGAAATGCGAATTATGATCCATGATATAGTTCAAGACGAGATACTCCTTGCCGGCGATGACATACGAAGCCTTGAATTGCCCGACGAGAACTGTCGCGATTTTATCGCCTTCATCTTTGGCCCAAGCCAGAGATGATCCGTCTTTGACAAAGGCCTTGATGGCCGCTTGTTTGAGATCGTCACAGGCCTGCACATCGCAGACGTAGCCATCATTGGATATGTGCGTTGCCAACCAATAGAGTTTCGGGCTGTACGTATACAAAAATCGCGGTTCCAGGCCCATCGAGTAGTTATCGCGCGGACTGTAGTAATAAAGCTCT
>JAGWLE010000012.1 GCA_028864955.1 Patescibacteria group bacterium
CGAGCCGCCGCCGCTCAAAGCACAGGCTCGCCCTTTCTGGCCCGTTGGATGAGTTTCATTTCTAGGGTGTACTGGTCGTAGCCATGGAAGAACAAAGCGATATTCACGCCGAAAAGGATGATGTGCGGCCAGACAGCTTCACCGAAGAACATGATCGACAAGGTCAGGAAGAACGTAAAGAACAGGGCGGCGAACCTGATCTCGAAGCCGGCGGCAAAACACAGCCCAAGCAGAGCCTCGATCAAAAAAGCGCCGAGGACCAGAAAGAGGGGCGTGAAGTGAAAGTAATTGGTCAGATGATAGTCGTTGACCGTGTCGAGCGCCAAGTTGCTATGCAAGAATTTGGCGTAAAACGAAGCGTAGAAGAGCGCGGTGCCAAAACAAAGGCGTAGAATAAAGAAACTGTACTTTTCCAGCCGACGGCCGAAACGCTTGAGTCGCCTGCTGGTCGTTCGAAAAAACGGCAAGGCGCTGTCAACTGACCAGATGCCGCCGCCCAAAATGATGAAAAGGATGATTTCACCGAGATAGTTGAGGTATGTCAGCATGTACGTGCCATACATGAGTACGGCATATGCGTAAACGACGAGAGCCACGACCGAGACGAGCCGCGTCAAGAAACCAATGCAAACCATGAAGCCGCCGATCATGAGTGCGACGCCGATCAGCTGCGCCAGGCCAGCCGGCATGGTGGCGGCCACGGGCAATTCCGGCCCAAAGAACGCCCCATGATATCCGGAATATATGAGAGCCAGACCAAATGTCAGGCGGCCGACCAATGGCGCGTATTTCTTGAGGCGGCTGAGAAGCGGGTCGAATACACGTTCAAAGAGCGGCGTGACCGAAGCGGTCAGCACCAGCAACAGCGAAACGGCGACTATCGTGCCCCAGATGAGGAAAAGCTTTTCTTGTGAAGGAATGGCGGAGAACGGGTTGGGCGAAGGCGACCAAACAGCCTGAGCGATCTCCGAGCGGGAAAGGACATACACTTCATGCGCGCTGGCTGCGAGAGGCGCCGCAATGGCTGCACAAGCAAGGATAACGATGCAAAACTTTTTCGACATGGATAGGCAGTGGTACGCATGAATTATAGCAAGGCAAGCAGAAAGTGCCTGTTGATAAGGATATGAAAAACTCGATGGACAGATCAGCTCGAAGTCAAGAAACCATAAACTATAGTATACTTATGTCATGAAAAATGAACCATATGCCGCTCGCACGCATGAAGCCATGAAGGATGTTCTCTATGATCCGGCCGCCGCCGGTCCGGCCATACACTATTACATGATTCGCGGCGGCGCCAAGAAAAGAAACATCACTGTTTGGGATAGCGGCCAGGTCGGCGGCGAATATATCAAGACATACGGACATTACCATCTTGATGATTTCAAGGAGACCTACACGATCCTCGCCGGCAGCGGCATTCTCCTTTTGCAGAATCGCGCCCGCGACCAGCAGGGCGCGCCTATTGACGACCAGATCGATCGATTCCAGGCGTTGGTGGTGAAACCAGGCGATTCCATTCTCATACCGCCGTACGACGGCCACCTGCTTGTCAATATCGGCGATTCATGGCTCGTCACGTCCGATAACAGCCCGTTTGGCACGGACGAGACCGCCGGCGCGCCCCGCCATGCTGATTATGAACCGGTGAAAAAGATGCGCGGTTTCGCGTATTACGTGATCGAACAGCATGGCCGGCCGGCACTTGTGCGAAATCCGTTATACAAACGCGTACCACCAGCTTCAATCGCGCCCCTTGAATAAACCAGACGTAATTCCTGCGTAATCTATGAGCGACAATCCGCGCAAAGCATATGTTGTAGCCGTGGACATGGGCTATGGCCACCAGCGAGCGGTCTATCCCCTGCGGCGGTTTGCCGCTTCGCCGGCGTCGTGGAACTGGCCCGAGGAAAAAATAATTTCGGCAAACGATTATCCGGGTATGCCGATATTCGATCGAATTCGATGGTCATTCACGGAAAAGGCATACGAGAGCATCTCGCGTCTCCATGGCCTGCCTTTGTTTGGACCGATCATTTTCGAACTCCTGGCTTATGTTGAAAAAATCGCCGATTTCTACCCGCGCCGCAATCTCTCGCAGCCGATCCTGCCTCTTCGCCTGCTGTACGCGTTGATCCGCGGCGGCTTTGGCAAAGCGCTCATCGACAAACTCAATGAGCGTCCCCTGCCTCTGATCGTTTCATTTCCACTGGTCGCCTTCATGGCCGAAGAACACGGCTACAAAGAGGAGATATACTGCCTGTGCACGGATACCGATATCGCCCGCAGCTGGGCGCCGCTCCGGCCGCACCGGAGCCGGATCACGTATCTGGCGCCGACCGTACGCGTCCGAGAACGTCTGCGCCTCTACGGTGTGCAGCATGATAAGGTCATCGTCACCGGTTTCCCTCTGCCGGAAACTGCCGGCTATGATAACGATTTTGACCGCAGCCAAGCCGATAAAGCCACGATCGGCGCGCGCCTGTCCCGGCTCGACCCGCAGATCCGCTACCGCCATAAATACGGCGAGCTCATCAGGCTCTATCTCGGCAATCATCTTCGCCTTGACGAGAACGCCGTGACAAACAGAGACCAGGGACCGTCATTCACGCTGATGTTCGCCATCGGCGGCGCCGGCGCCCAGGCAGCCATCGCCCTTTCCATTCTCGAATCGCTGCGCTACGAGATCGCCGCCAACAACGTCCGGCTATTCCTGGTGGCTGGAACTTCCAAGACTATCCGCGATCGATTCACGGCGGCGGCGGCTCGATTCAACCTCGACAGATCGCTGGGCAGTTCGCTCAGGATCATCTACAATGACGACAAGTACGCCTATTTCCAAGAATTCAATTCGCTACTGCCAGAGACTGACATCCTCTGGACAAAACCGAGCGAGCTGTCATTCTACGCCGGCCTGGGCCTGCCGGTCATCATGTCGCCGGCCCTGGGACCCCAAGAGGAATGCAACCGGTCATGGCTGCATATGATGGGCGCCGGCTTTGAGGAGTACGATCCGCGGTATACCCAGGAATGGCTTTTTGATTGGATCGACTCCGGCTGGCTGGCCGAAGCAGCCATGAACGGCTACATAAATGCCCCCAAGCAAGCGGCCAGCCACATCGAGGACATCGTCCTTCGCGGCGAGCGCCACGAGATCGAAGACATCCATTTCGTGTAAACAATTGGTTACACCGCCGCTCTGATTTGCCTTCGGCTACGATCAGCTGATACCATCAACTCATGATTACGCCGTTTCAAGCCGTCATTCTCGGACTTGTCCAGGGAATCACCGAGTTATTCCCGATATCGAGTCTGGGCCACAGCGTGCTCCTGCCAGGACTGCTCGGTTGGAATTTCGACCAGAACGCCGAGTATTTCCTGACATTCTTGGTGGCCACACATTTTGCCACGGCACTGGTGCTGTTCATCTTCTACTGGCGCGATTGGCGACGGATCATCATCGGCATGTTGCGCTCGCTCAAGACGCGCCAGATCGGGCCGTCCGACCCTGACGCCAAACTTGGCTGGCTCTTGGTTGTCGGCACCGTGCCGGTGGGCATCGTCGGCCTGCTGTTCAAAGACCAGCTGCGCGCGCTGTTCGTCTCGCCGCGCTCCGTCGCCATATTCCTGGTATTGAACGGCTTGATGCTCTATGGCGCGGAGATCATGCGTCGCCGCGCCGGAACGCGCCAGGACGGCGACAGCGATCAGCGCTTGGCCGCTTTGCTTTCATGGAAAGCGTCGGTCAAGATCGGCCTCCTGCAGGTCATCGCCCTCCTGCCGGGCTTTTCGCGCACCGGTTCGACAATTTCCGGCGGCCTACTCGTCGGTCTGTCGCACGAAGACGCCTTGCGATACTCTCTGCTCCTGGCCACGCCGGTGATCGCCGCCGCCGCCGCATTGCAGCTGCCTGAATTATTCGCCGCCGGATCCCAGGCCGCCGGCACGGCCCTGCTCGGTTCGATAACTGCCGCCATCGGCGCATATCTTTCGGTAAAATTCCTAACCAGATACTTCAAAAGCAAGCGACTGACGCCATTCGCCATATACTGCGTCGCTCTTGGATTGCTAAGCTTGGGTATGATCGTCCGTTGACTTGTCCGGCTGCACCGCCGCCTGACCGGCGTTTTTCGCGCCTTTGGCGAACCAGACATAGACAAAGGCGCCAAGTCCCAGGATAAACGCCCCCAGGCCGTGCTTGAAGTGCGGTCCGGTCATGATGGGGTTATATCCCGGCAAAAAATGAGGCAGAGCATCGGCCGGCGTCAGCCAGTAATAGAACGCGAGCAAGATCAAGACAACGCCCAGAATGCCCGCCGCCAAAGTGTATGTTTTTTTCATGCCGTATAGTATACCGTATGCCGCCGGTCGTGGCCATCTGCCGCCCGGAATTTCAAGCGTCGGAAACGATCAGCCGGTAGTCTCTTTCGAAGAGGTACTGTGACTGTTTGAAGATGCCGTAGGCGATATACGGAGCCGCGAAGACATCTATCGAATAGTGCACGTGGGCCAGAATGACCGCCACCCCGAAAATCAGACTTAAGAGAAAATATAAGTATCGCCAGAATTTCTCATTCCAAAAGATGAGCGCCAGCAAAAAAGGCAGGCCGGTGTGGCCGGAAAAGAAGAATCCAGCCTGAAGTCCCAGATCGGTATAGATCCGGTCAAAGAATCCCGTATCGGGATTTACCTGCCCCGGATAGATGCCCAAATGAGTCAGCGATATGCAGACGGCTCTGGTGGCAATGAATATGGCCGCGGCTTTGACCGTGAATACCAAGTAGCGCGGCTTGAGAAAGAGGAGCACAACGCTGCCGACGATGGCGGCCAAGACGCCCTCGACGATGATGTTGTTCAGATCTATGATGGGCAGATTGTCGAGAAGCAGATCGTTCACAGCAGTACTGGCGACACGGTCGGCATAGGCTGAAGCGTAGAATTGGAATATGATGGCCAAACAGAGAATGATGCAAGCCACTATGAATGAGCGGGTATTCTGTCGCGTAAAGACTTCCTTATATTGGGCGGCCAGATTCCCTGCCATCCATCAACTATAGCACGATCCGGTTCCTGACCCGAACATCTTGCCTCTTCATGCTACACTCTGACTATGCGATACATAACATTGCTCCGCGGCATCGGACCGACGAATCCCAACATGAAAAGCGCTCGCCTCAAAGCCGTCTTCGAAGGACTCGGTTTCAGGAATGTCCGGACGGTCATCGCCAGCGGCAACGTGATCTTCGAGTCACCGGCAAGGGATATCCTCCGGTTGGAACGCCGGATCGAGAAGGCACTGCCAGAGAAACTGGGCTTCAACAGCACCGCCATCATCCGCACGGAGCGCGAATTCAGGGCTCTGGCGAAGAGAGATCCATTCCGGGGCATACGCGATCAAAAACCAAATTATCTGCTGGTGACATTCTTCAAGGATCACCGGCCGGAGATCTGCTCGGTTATAAAGCTCATCGAGGGAAAGACGCCTGATTTTATGCGCAAACTTGAGCAGTCTCACGGCAAACAGCTGACAAGCCGCACCTGGAAGACGGTCTGCCGGATAGTGAGGAAAGTCGATGAGATCAATGGATAGGACTCCTGTCGCCTCCCCATTCGACGGCGGTGAATCCTGTACGCGCCGGCGATGTCAATATCTCCGGAGTCACTGAGACCGGCGTCTGGAGCGGCTTCCACAACATGTAGATGCGGATCAGCGTATCCGGTTTGGGTGTTATGTCCATCGGTACCAACCGGTCATAATCAGCTTGCGGCATGAAGTATATATAGGTATACGGATCAGCGGTCGTTATCCGCGGCTGCCAATATTCTATGAAGGCTTGGGCTTCAGCCGGCTTGAGACCCTGGCGAGCCAGCGCCTCGGTCAGGAAGGACTTGATATCGCCCCTGGCCACGACAAAGCCTTTGCTCTCTTCAACCAATGGCTTGCCGGAATGGCCTTCCCAATAGAGATACGGGTAGTGGCTGCCTGTTGACGGATCGAGAATATCGCCATCGGGATGAGCGATGACATTCCAGCCGCCGTCGTATGGCGGTACCGAAACATCAACGCTCGTCGGAAAGATGCGGACAGACACGCTAGTGGTAGCGGTCGGATAGAGGTAGACGACCGGCTTGCCAGGAATGAAGGAATTGAACGACTGACGGTCGGGGCCTGTACAATAGTAGCCTTGCGTAGGCGCGCAATTCTGCCAAGGCCTGTTGGTATCGACGTAGGTAAAGAAAAGATTGCCGGTAATGCCGCCCTGCAAAGCCGGGTCGCTGGTGTTCTCCACGGCCGCCTGCATGCGGTAACTCTGTCCGGCAACCTGTCCGGGACCGGCGCCTGATGGCACGTACGCATAGGAACGATTTGGATACAATGGATCTTGAATGGTAACTACGGCTTGGGCGCTGGGCAACAGACCAACCAGTCTGCCAATTGCCCAGGCTAAGGGTGTTGATGAATCGGATTTGGCCAAGATCTTCTGGTGAGCCAGCGTCAGATAATTGCCGGCGTTCAAGGCGCTCATGAGATCGTTCCATGTCTCGATGTCCACGCTGAGGACGGTGGCTGGTGGATTTGATTCAAGAACGTAATTGATGTCGTTGTTCGTCTGGCTGGAGAGCGGCGGATAATAGCCGTGGCTGTCGTAGTAGAGCTCGAGCGCCGTCTGGACTTCCTGTAGATTCTCCGACCTCTGCGCGTCTCGACTGAGGGATCTGACGTTTGTGACCGCCACCAACACAACAGAGGCAAGTACGCCGATGATGCTGATCACCACCAACAACTCGATGAGGGTAAAACCTTTCCTATTGGTTAGGTTCATTGACATGGAAATTGCGGGGATATGGCGAATTTCACGGTATCATCATGGTACCAGAGCGATTTTCATCTGACAAAAAAAGGTGTTGATAACTAAATTGACACATGATGATATAGTGCATCTGAAGACAAGAACCAAAAAGAAAGGGCTGCGATATGAACATTGAAATAAGCCAAATGTCTGACCGATCTCATAAATCTACTGATCCCCTTCCTGAATCGCATGATCAGATCAGGATTCTGGAAAGATCAGAAAAGCAACGAAAGTATATGTGCGGCCACCGCGGACCAAAGATGTTCAAGTTGGATGTCTACGGTAGTCACACCAAACCATTCGAACAAAAAGATGAATGTCCTGATTGTGTCCTGGCCAGATACCGAAAACACGTGATTAAGTGTGCATTGTGTGGTCTGCATATCGTTCCAGGCGAAGGCGTGGCACTATATTCACCAGGACCAGACATGCATCAGGAATATGCGACACGGGTCGGCGATTCCGTGATCGGCTGCTTGCGCTGGGATTGTTGCCCGTCAGCCGGCTTCTTCGCTGGTAACTGGTCCGAGGTCGGATTCAAATCGCGGTTCGGTGGCGAAGTCACCGCGGCCGAATCACTGCTCCTTCCTACGACAAAACACTCATTGTAATATCAGACTATGGACTCAAGCGCTCGTGGAAACACGGGCGCTTTTTTTGTACGTCGGGTCGGGATTGATAACAGATCAGACTATTATTGCCCGGATGCTGAAATGATTTCTTCGGTTTTTCTCACCTGGCCCATTCGAGGGAAAACCGTTTTCATGGGAAAATCGTGCTCCTCTTTGCTGCGTGCTGCGCACGCGTCTTCAGCGAAGATCTGTTGATAGCCGTATTCATAAGCAAAACGTGCGGTGCTTTCGACTTCGATGTTCGTGGAAATTCCGCAAAGTACAATCGTCCTTACACCTCGTCTGCGTAACTGCATATCAAGTTCGGTGCCATAGAAAGCGCCCCACTGGCGCGATGATCTGTCGGCATTCCATTCTGCTGGCATATCAACTAGGCCTTTCTGCAAATCAATAACAACCAAGGCTGGAAGCTCCTCACCCCTATAGGTAAACCTTCAGGTAAAAGTGGTGCAATTCCGATGAAGGAAGTTGAATACTGGGGATTGGTCGCCATTGTCGGAACAAAGCAGATCAAAGTACGGGCGGTTCTCCGCAGAGTTGGTGATGGCAATATTACGTTTTGGAGCGTGATGCCCTATTCGAAAATCAAGGACGGCAAGCAGCGAATGTTCATGGAAGGAATAGAGGACGAATAGCAAAAATACCGCCCGAAAGCGGTACCTTTGTTATGCCTGCCTTCAGCTTAGGTAATCCTTAGCTGAACGGGGCTTACGCCCACAGGCACGTATGTAATGTAGCATATACTACATGGGACGCAAGGTGTACTGTAAACTTACTTATTGGCACAGAAAATATCTAACAATTGCTCTGCAGCCTTAGGAATATTGTTCTCAATCGATTCTCTTTGATTCATATATTTACTTAATCTTTCTACCCACATATCTAACCAGGGTCTTTATTTCATCTTTATAGGTTTCTCCCGTATTTGTTATGGTCGCTAAAATTCCATAAGATTTAAGAATACGGTGTATGTCCTCAAAAACTTTTCTTGTGGTTTCCTTGTCAAAATAATGCAGGGCCATATGGGAATAAACCACATCGAATGTTTCATCTGGAAATGGCAAACCATTAGCAGTGTCGATGTTAACGAATTTGACGTTATCAACTTTTGACTTGGCACTTTCCAAGGCTTGACCAGAGTAATCCGTAGCGGTCACAGTATATCCTAAAGACTGAAAATAGTTAGCATCACCTCCTTGACCGGTGCCAATTTCCAAAATATTTCCTGTCCGAGGAAAAAATTTAACTACTTGTACAGAAAATATACTTGCCTTATCAGCCCAATCTTTTCGGCTGTAATCGTTTGTATGTTTTTTGTCCCAATATTCTCTGGTCATGTTTTAAAATTCTTTCTCATCTCCCTCATTCATAACGGTGAATTCAATACCATTTTCGGTCAAAATCTTCTCCGGTATTTTATGAGAACCTCCGATACGATCTTTTTGAAGCATTCCGTCATGAACGGGAAAAACCTTCTTAGGTTTTATGGATAGAGCATATCGAATAGCATCTGGGATTTTGCACCACGGACCTGCAATGGGTAGCGCCAGAGTGTCAACCGCTTTTCCAGGATTGGCATAAGAGTCACCTGGATAGAAAAATTTATTATCAATAAAATAGGCGGTATTTTTTACTTGCCCAACTTCCTCAAAAATCTCTTCGTGTCTAGAATCAAAAGCTTCGAGCAGAACTTCATTGATTTGCCTCGAATCCCTTCCTTCCAGAAGTTCATAGGGTAAACCTTCCTGGTCCAAGATCTTAGCGACTCCGGAATTTGTTAAGACTTTTGCCTCAGGATTGTTTAAAAGCACCTCTTTCAGTGAACCGATGTACAAATGATCAGAGTGTTCGTGAGTTATTAAAATGATATCAATACCTTTGATTGAATTTTGACTAACAGAAAAAGCGCCTGGGTCGGTAAGGATAGTTAAATTATTTGTTTGTATTAAAAGGCAACAATGCCCAATCTTTTTTATTTTCATATATTTTCTAAAGGATAGATATCCAAAGCAACTTCATCATATGGATGAGCTGCTTTGATGGCTTTTATTACATCTTGAAGTTTTTCTCTTGGGCAGACTGTTTCGATTCTTTCTTCCGAAACTTCTTCAAATTTTCCAACTTCTCCTATATGAGGATTAGCCCCTTGTTCCGGCTTAAATCTCCCAATTCCTTTTGAAGAGAAAGTGCAAAAGCTGTAATTGCCAATTTTACCTGCTCCCGCATTACCCATAGCTTCACGAACAATATCCGTGTGAGTCTCGGGTACGAACACTGTGATTTTAACATTTTCTGATTTCATTTGTTTTTGAGGAAATATATGACCCGTCTTTGTCACTCGATACTTCCTACCTTGGCTGGCCGTCTCGAGCTAGAACCGTGGTCGGTCAAGCCCAGATTGACAGAATTTAGTAGTTTCATGATAGCACAACGACGCGTCTTGAGCGCATATAAAAAGTGACAAAAGTGACACGGGATAAGGGTGGTAAGGTTACGTGTAACTGTAACTTTTATATCCTATATGTGGCTTAATAGAGCCGTTTTCGCCATATTTCACTAGACAAAGTGTAAAAATGCTTGACAAATAATATGAGTATACTATACTTATCATGTCAGGATGAGGTAGTGAGCTACAGTCTTGATGTGCTTAGGCACTTTTGTACATTGTCATCCGAGTCAGTTTAAGGAGCGAGCCATTGGCTTTCTCCTCGAGTTCTCGCGGTTTTCGGGGACGAGTTCCCCGCGTAGAGTGGGTCGGTCTGGTTACCCGGAAAATATCAAAACCAGGCTAAGTGAACGTAGGTTGCGAACATGTCCATAGAAAGAGGATGTCACGCATATAGTTCGCTTAAGAAGTTCTCTTCTTTACCTCCGAGGTTTGGTACATAAATCGGAGGCGGACATTGTTTAGAATGTATCTTGCTCGAATCCCTGAAAGAGAAAATCTGAAAGCAATATTTCAGGAAGGGATCGAGGACGAATCCATCGCGAGGATTCTTAAGGACTGGTAGTTAGTGGCACGTTGCCCACCAGTTCCTTTGTTCAAGCTTTCGTGCGCATGAGGTTTGCCGCACGAGCCTTCCGGTAGACTCCGGGAAAGGTTAAAAAAGGACATCAGGTGATGATCCCGCAAACCATCGGTTATTTGCCCTCGAGTAGCGTCACTTCCAATGACGATGACTCGAGGGTTTTCTTTTTATAACTCCTCTGTCTCAATCGGAGTATCGCACATATCTACGACCATCGAATGAAACTCAACATCGAACCATTGCCAGAACATTTTTTGAGTCCTCTCCTTCGGCCACCAACTTCTGTTGAGGCTCCATCCAAGTAGTTCTTCATCGAATATCTCTCTCCAAATAGTATTGATATATGCTCTATCCTCTTTGGGAGTGTCGTGCTCTGGAATCAACAGAACACGCTGATCTTTTTGGAAAACCTCATCAGTATATTCTCTGTCCGCGTCAGGTAAAGAATTCGCCCATTTGATATATGGCCTCTTTGGCTTGATTATAGCTACTGTTCTATTGATGGTTAGCATGGTTTACAAGACTTTCAAAACTCTCAAAGCACCCTCTCTGGGAAAAATGTTCTCTGTTTTTTCCAAATCAGACTTTCCCATCCAGACAATGTGATATTCATTTTTCTCATTTGAACGCTCTTTCTCCGGCCCGCTTAGTTTCGGAATACCGGAATAGCTATCTACAAGAAAATAATGGTGGCTCTGCTTCTGTCCGACATGAATAGTTGCCCAGTCAGGTACATCTATATTTTCGATAGAAAAAAGTGGTTTGCAAGAGTTGACCGTTAGATCCAATTCCTCTTTAACTTCCCTCTTCAGCGCTTCTTCATTGGTTTCATCCTGCTCGATTCCACCTCCCGGAAATACAAAGTATTCATGGCCGGGCTTTATCCTATGGAGCATGAGTACTTTTCCATTATTCACTAATATAGCTGTAGCACGATGTCTTACATTCATGGTATTTGCGGGAATGTAAATCTAAAATCTTTGAAATATATTTTCTCATCCTTATCTGGTGCCCATGTCAGATCATTTCCTCCAAAGAATACTGCAAACTTGAAGGCGTCTATCCCAAATGAATTATCGTTTCTAAACCGCAATGTCAGATTACAAACTTCTGCGCCATCGAACCAAGAAATTAAATTGCCGTCCTCCCTGCCGGGAGTGTTCATTTTTATGTATGTTTTGATTATGTGCCACACACCTGGAGTTAGATACGTTCTATCCTCGAGATGAGATTTTAGGGTATTCCACT
>JAGWLE010000075.1 GCA_028864955.1 Patescibacteria group bacterium
AGATCAGGGCATTGCTAGAGTCGATGGTGGCGATCAAGTCGCCGGCGTGAACACTGTCGCCGACTTTGACGGGGATCGATGTGATTGTGCCGGATACCTGGCTTGTCAGATCAGTCTGGTTCGATGAGGAGACTTGGCCGGAACCAGTGACAGTCTGGCGAAGCGTGCCGAAATGCGCGGGCGAGACGACGTATTGTGTCGCGGCATTGGCCGCAGTGCTGTGCCGGTACCACGTGTAACCGCCGGTAATGAGGGCCACTATGATAATAGCGGTCATGATCTTGTGCGCCGCGACAAAGGCGCGAGCCTTGGAAAATAATGATGGATTCATGTGTGTTACTGATGCGCTGTCATGAGCGGCAGCGACGAAGTGCCGGCAGGGATGACTCGAATAAAACTGGCATTGATTTGGCCGTTCATCCCCGGCTCGCCGATGACGACGATCTGCTCGCCGGTTCTAAGGTCTTGGATGGTTGCCGGCATGTGCATGACCCGTACCGTGGTGGTTGGGGAAACGGCTACCACTTGCTCGATCGTGCCCGGTCCCTTGACCATGAGCGTCGGTAGAGAGAGGTCAGTGATCTCACCGATCGTGCCGTGGCCATTCATGACATCGCCTCGCGAGAAATCGCGCATCAGCGGTGCAAATACGGAGTGAGGATCAAATACGCTACGTTCGTAATTTCCGTCCCAGTCGCCGGCGAAAACTCCTCGATGATAGCCGACGATCATGCCTGCCTGGAAGATCACCAAGGCGATGAGCACAATGGCCAGTACGAGGATGATCTTCGATACGGTGCCCGATGAAAAGTATGATTTCATGAGATGTGGGGAGATGCGGTCCTTTTCCAGGCGGCCGCAACCGAGAGAGTGCGCGAAATATATTTCACGCAGACGAGCGAGATGAGGGCGGCGGCGCAGATGGCCGTCAAGAGCGTAAATGGCACCGAATCAATGATGGAAGACAGCAAATCCTGTCCGTGAGCGGCCAGCAACGAACCATCTGATAGCGCCAACGAGACATACGTCGTAAAGCCGCTTTCGATGAGAGAGGTTGCGATATAAGCAATCAGCAGGCCGCAGGCGACGATGCCGCCCAAGGCGCCTAAACTGAAAGCCAGGGCACGTTCGCTGGCCCGCACTGTTTCTCGGTGTGCGATCTGCCGCATAACATTGAGGCACAAGCGTTCGGTCGGATCGCTGGCAGCCGTCAAATCAGGCTTAAACCACAAGGCTTTTTCCGATACTATGGTCATGGCTGAAAAAGGTATATTATCGTCAATACGACACGACGCCTCAGGCCGGTGCAGCTCCAGATCATCGGCTGTCATGCAGCTGAGGCCGGTCTGCGGCTTCTCCCGAGAGATGTTGGCGCAGACGCATCAGCGCTCGGCGGTGCCAACTCTTGACCGTATTCATCGGCCGGCCGACAACTACGGCTATTTCCTCGAATGTCATATCTTCATGATAATGGAGCACCAAGATAGCCCGGTGCTCAGGGTGGAGCGAATCCATGGCTCGCAGGACTTCCTGCGAACGTTGCGTATTTTCGAAGATTTCGGACGGCAGAGGGTCGGGATCCTCGATCGTGTCGGCAAACGACAGGTCATTTTCCGGATCGTCCAGGTCCGAAAATGGAGCGGCTTTCTTGCGTTTCAGATGATCGAGGGCGGTATTGCGGGCAATCGTATAAAGCCACGGACGAAACTGGCGTCCGGCCGTATATTTGCCGAGATATTTCCAGACCTTGAAGAATGTCTCCTGAGCGATATCTTCGGCGTCCTCTTGGGCGCGGGCATACTGTCGGCTGAAGTTGAATATTTGACGCATATAGCGGCGCATCAGCTCCTCGAAGGCGCGCTCATCCTTATGTTTTGACCGCTCGACCAGTTCTTCGTCCGTCTGGGTCGCCGCGGAATGACGATCGGATATGTCCGACATATTGAAGCCTCAATCATACAGAAAATGCGCCATATCGGCATCTTGACCGATCACGTTGCGGGCGTCGTAATTATCAGTGATAATGGAACAGCCATGACGCTTCTTATCGTCTCATTCATCGCCGGCGTACTGACCGTACTGGCGCCATGTGTTCTGCCGCTTTTGCCCGTCGTGCTGGCAGGCTCTGTTTCGGAGACAAAGAACCGGCGGCGGCCGATCGTCATCATTTTATCGCTGGCGCTGTCGGTTTTCGCCTTCACGCTCCTTCTCAAGGGTTCGACGGCGCTTCTCAATGTCGGACCATCGTTCTGGTCGTATGTGTCAGCTGCTATACTCGCGGCATTCGGTCTGACACTTATATTTCCGGAAACTTGGGCGCGGTTGGTTCTCAAAATTCCCGGCCATTCGAGCCCCGACCGGTGGGTCATGAGGGGCTACGGAGATGCCGGCAGTT
>JAGWLE010000076.1 GCA_028864955.1 Patescibacteria group bacterium
CCTGTTTGTCCGTTCTGTCCTGCCGGTCCCTGACCGAACGGGAACAGATTATTTCCCGGGGTGCCGTTGATAGGCACAGTCTGAGGCGCGCCGCCCGTGCCGAACACCAGGAACCACGCCACCGCCGCGATGGCGATGATCAGAAGCGCTATGACGATGATGAAAGTTCGTTTGGACATGGGTTAATCAATACAAGTAATCGTATTGCCAGATATATGAACGCCGTTGCTCGGAGTTTTACACCCTTTCTTTTGGGCGATCATCTGGTCGATAGCGCCGATCTGGGCGTTTGACTGGTCGATCAATACTTTTGCAACACTTGGATCCGTTTCTTGCATATTTAATATGATCGAATCTGTAGAATGGAGTATCTGATTGCGCTGTTGAATCACTTGAGCGGCATTTATGTCTATGGTTCTGACCATTTGCGTAGATGCGTCGACTCCTACCGTAACAGTATATTCTTTCATGCTTCTAAGGATATATGACAGAGGAATAGCGTTCTGTGCCTGGAGCGCCAGAATATTCGCGGCCCTTACCTGATCTGTCGCAGTTTTAATTTGATCAGCTGAAGCCCCATTTTCTTTTAAGCTCGCCAATTTTGTAGCTGCTGTCGCCACGGTACGTTTTATTGAAGCTGCATCACCGCCGTTCTTTATCGCATCCAGGCTCTGCTGAGCCACCAAGGACTGGGTGTTATTTATGTCCGCGCTTAGCGCCATGTTTTTGGCGTTTATGACCGCTGTCTGTGCTTGCGCCTGCTGATCATTTATTGCCGATATCTGCGACCGTAAGTCGGCTGCTTCTTTGCTATTTCCCTTTCCTGAAGCGACGAGGTCCTGAAGTTGTTTCGATAGAATATTGCTCTGGTCAGTTATTGATTTTTGTTTGGCCTGAGCGTCGGTGAGATCTTTTGCGGCCTGGGCGGATTGTGCCGCTGCCTGTTCGGCTTGTTTATTTATTATGTCTACAGTGCCTGCCAATGCATCCACGCTCGCGGCAGTTGTACCAGTAATAGGCGTTCCGAGGTCGAGGTTGATGTTGACGAGGTCGACGTTGATGGTTTTGAGGATGATGTACGACGAGAGGAGGAGGACAAGGCCGGTAATGGCGCCGGTGATGCGAGCTTTGGCATCGGATTTCTTCATGAACGACTCTACCGTGACGTACTCGATGCCGGCCCAGATGATCATGCCTGTGGCCAGCACGGCGGCTACGGCGATGGATACGATATAGACGTTTGATAGCACGCCTACAGGATTGACAGGCTGGCATCTAGTCAGATCGGCAGATACGATATTGCCATTGCTATCCTTTTTGTAATCAGGTTTGCATTCGTTGTATGCTCCTGGAATGGTGGTCAGAGGCAGATAGTCGCAGTTTGTCGTTCCGGGTGTGCAATTGCCTGCCGCGACGGGGACTGATTGGGCTATAGCGACGCCGGCCGGCGCGAGCGCGCCTCCCGCGATGACCGCGAGTACGAGTGCCGCGCCGGCCGCTTTAAGTGCCTTTTTCATTGCATTATGGTGATAGCCGCCTGGCCGCCCTGGAGGAGCTTGCCCTGATTCTGGACGGTGACGCCGACATCAGTCTGGCCGCCGACGCTTCCTGTAGATCGCAAGGTGATCTCATCCTTGTTATGGAAAGCCGTCACCGGCGCGCCGTTCATCGTCCAATCGAATGTCAGAGCGCCGGACATAGGATTCTTCGTCGACATGTAGAATGGCTCGACCTTGACTGAGACTTCTTGGTCGGTTAGCGAGTATGTGGACGGCAGAGCCTTTTCGTACTCGATGCCATAGAGAGGGCTGTCGGCATACAGGATCAATTCTGGAACAGACGGCGATATGGTCGCAGTCGAAACAGCCGCTCGACCGTCAGCAGACGTCACCTCGACGGTTATATCATCGCCTCCCCTCACGTAGCTAGATTGCGTGCCTATGTACACGTCATGACCGTATCCAGATTGACCAGGATCCACCGTGCCGTTTTTCTTCCATGTGTAGATCAGCGTCTTCGGATCTGCGCGCTTGCCGGATGCGTTTATGAATTCAGGTATAGCCGTAACTCGAAAGACGCTCCCATACGTCTCTAGCGCTTTGCCGCCATAGAATGGCGGCACATAGCCGTTCGACTGCCAGAGCAAGGTCACATCAGCCGGGCTGATCGTCGTCGAATTCGATATGGTGCCGATGTCTATCGTGGCCACATCTACAGATATAGTCATCGATCCGGTCTTTGGGGCTTGGACGGTGATGCTGGTGATGCCCGTGCCACGTTTGTATACCTTGCCATCGACGTTCCAGATGAAATCGGCGCGATTGAGGTCGGTGCTGTAGCTCTGTGCGCTCACTGTCACGGTGTCGCCCGGCGCTGGGAACATCGGCTC
>JAGWLE010000077.1 GCA_028864955.1 Patescibacteria group bacterium
ATTCGTATTATGTGGAGATATATTATCTTTTTATAGTCGCCTTAAGGCCGCCGCTTGTATTTGTGTCCCCCGGCAAAATCTGCAGGCTTGAATACGTGACCTTCTGCGGACCGAATATGAGATCCTTAACATCATTGAAGGCGGATACGGCGCTGGCGGAGAGAGACGCAGCTGGCGTGGCTGCACGATTAACAGCCGAGGCAATAGATGCCTGTGTCGTCCGCCCCACGCCGGCAAATGTGCCCAACCAAAACATGGCCAGCAGAGCAGTCAAGCCGAGTGATGACCAAAAAGCGTAGCGTTTCTTGACGTGGTCAG
This sequence comes from Patescibacteria group bacterium, assembly GCA_028864955.1. GTDB lineage: Bacteria > Patescibacteriota > Minisyncoccia > Phycocordibacterales > PALSA-1337 > C7867-002. Next base: position 319 of record JAGWLE010000077.1, read on the forward strand.
GTTTCTCCCGCAAATTATCGAGATACGTTTGAAAACTCACGTTATAAGTCTACAAAGAAAAGCTGCAAGTCACAAGTAGCGCATCACACGTTCATTTTGCCACCTGCTACTTGTTACTTTTGACCTGCGACTCTACTCCTTCTCCAAGATAACGACGTCCGCTTCTTTGCCTTCGAGATCCTTTTTCTTGAGCGTCAGTTTGGCTTCAGGTTTGGGCGATTCGCCAGCTTCTTTGAGAAATGCCTTGAGAGCGTCTTTGCCACCGAGATCGCCGTAGTGTATCGGAATAATTATCTTTGGATTCATGGCTACCGCCAGCTTGTAAGCCTGCGCCGGCGAAAGCACCCCCTCGCCGCCGATGGGCACAAACAGAATATCGACGCCATCGATGGCTTCATCGGCCTCCTTGGGCAATTCAAGGGTATTCAGGGCGCCAAGGAAACAGATGTTCATGCCTTCCAAGGCAACCGTAAATATCGTATTGATGCGCTTTTCGCTGTCGTAGCCCGATTCGCTGCCGATGCCTTTGATGAAGACTCCCTTGACTTCATATTCGCCCGGGCCGGTGATAACGAAAGGACTCTTGTCGCCGAATGTGACCTGGTCGATACCGTTCATATCCGGATGATTGAGGCCGGAAAGCACGATATCAGCGCCAAATTTCGATGTTGAGAGCTTCGAATCCTTGGAAATCGGGTTAAAGGCCAGGATTGTGTCGCCAAATTGGATTTTGACGAATTCGGCGCCGAGATAGGTGATGATCATGGTGCGATTATAGTAGCAATAATAAGGCTTTTTCGCATGTTGACTTCGATATGATTTTATGCTACCGTTATTTGAAAGGTGCGCAGAACGCGAACCATGAACAACGTACAATTAGCACATTAAATGAGAAAAAGAATACTTGTAGTAGACGACGAAGCAGCAATGCGGGAAATGATGCGGGCGATCATCGGCTGCCTGCCGGGCGGATCAGACTTGGATGTCTTTGACTATGACAACGCGGACAGCGCGATCGAGGCGATCCGCGCGAGCGAGATCCCATTTGACTTGGTGATCTCAGTCTTGCAAATCCCCGTCAACCTGCTGGGCCTGGAGGTGATCCGCGAAGCTCATGAGCGATCGCCGGACACCAAAACCATGCTGATATCGGGCATGGCTGATCTGATCAGGCTCAGCCGCCTGGCTCAAGCGGCAAAGGCCGACGCCCTGCTCTCGAAACCATTCAAAGTGTTCGAGGTTTGCGACAAGATTCGAGAATTGCTCGAACTTCAGGAGGCCGTCCTCCCTTGAGACCTCGAGTCCACCGTCATTAGACTCGCCCCCACAGAAATCGCTCCGCGCATTCCTGGGGGCGATTTTCTTTTGGAGAGTCTAGGCCCCGACCGAGCAAACAAAAGGCCCCGAATGGAAATCCGGGGCCGGAGCGGATGCGGTGCACCAATCAGACATTATCGCCGCAGAACGATTTAGCCAGGCGTTGGCCGTCAATTTCCGAGACGACGGCTTCTTCCGTCTTTGGTTTCTCGAGACCTCCGCCGCAGGCGCTAATAATTTTCCAGACCTCTCTTTCTTTCAAAAGAACCGGTTGCCTGTCACGAACAGACGCTTTGTGTTTAGTTTTCATGCGTATGAACCCCGACACATGCTACACCCCAAACTCATATTTGCAAGCGCATGCATCGTCAAACATCCGTATCGGCAGACCACATGTCTGTGATCCGTGGACATCGAGTAAGAAGTATGCTACATTCCAGTCTCCTCTCTTCCCTGCTGATTCTGGTTCATTTACACAGAGAGATTAGCAATCCAGCGCGTAACACCGCACTTTTCCGGAGGAGCAGAGGCTCGCGGGCATTATTAATCTAAAAAGCGGCCGCGCCATACACATGTTCAAAAAAATGAAGGATACGTTGACCGGCCAGGCAAATGGATCGGATACTCATGCGACCGTCGGATCGTCCAACGTCACTACAACCGCGACTGACAATAATACAGCATCATCGCCTGAACTTGCCCTGACCGACGAACAGAAGAACTCGGCCATGGGCAAGCTT
>JAGWLE010000078.1 GCA_028864955.1 Patescibacteria group bacterium
AATTCAGAGAAAACCTTGGGGTGCTTCGAGAGAGCCACGGACATCGAACTACCGCTCTGCAGATCATCGGCGATAGTTTGAAGTTTGACCGCCAACGTGTGGTTCTCCGTCTCCGCGCCCAGCAAGCGGAAGACTCGCAAGGCCGAAACCTGCGCCTCGAATAAAGTCGAGAGCTGTCTCGACAATATCACTATATCCTTGGTCGCGACGTGATCAAAGAATGAGATGTTCTTCGAGAGAAAGCCGCCGGCATCGGCCGCCTTGATCGATGACAAAACTAGTCCGCGCCGCTGCAGCGACGAAATGGCCACATCGACATTGATGGCATCGATCGAACCCTGCTTCTTGGCGCCCGTCTGATCGACAGCTTCGTAATTGAACAGCATATAATGATTATATCATTCTCTCCAGCGTCTTTGGATTGAGGGAATTCATGTAGGCGCTCTCTACCGAGATCTCCCCTGCTCGTACCAATTCAGCCAAGGAGCGATTCATGTCGATCATGCCTTCCTGCGAGCTGGTCTCGATGACGGTATTCAGTTCGTGAGTACGGCGCTCGCGGATGAGATTGGAAACGGCATTATTGTTGATGAGCAGTTCGTAGGCCGGAATAAGGCCGCCGGAAACCCTGGGGATGAGACGTTGCGAGAATATGCCGGTGAGCGAGCCGGCCAGCTGCACGCGGATCTGGTCCTGCTGCGACGGCGAGAACGAGTCGATGATGCGGTCGACGGTCTGGGCGGCGTTATTGGTATGCAGAGTCGAAAAGATCAAATGTCCGGTTTCGGCGGCGGTTACGGCCGTGGAAATGGTGTTGGCATCGCGCATTTCGCCGACCATGGCCACGTCGATATCCTCGCGGAACATGGCGACCAGCGCATCGGGAAAATCCGGCGTGTCGATGCGCACTTCGCGCTGATCGATGATGGACTTCTTGGACTCGAAGAGGTATTCGATCGGGTCCTCGATGGTCAGGATGTGCTCGGTACGCGTCTGATTGATGAGCTCGATCAAGGTGGCCAGCGTGGTGGTCTTGCCTTGGCCGATCGGGCCGACGACTAGGAAGAATCCCTGGGCCTTGCGCGTGAACGTCTCCAGGATCGGCGGCAGATTGAGGTCGGAAAGGGTGCGTATGACCTTGGGAATGAGGCGCAGAGCCACGGATATGACCCCCTGATGGTAGTAGATGTTTCCGCGGAAGCGGGCATGCGTCAGGCTGTAAGAAAAGTCCACGTTCTTGGTCTCTTCGAGCAGAGTCTTGTTGGCCGACGACAGAAATACGTTGACAAAGCCTTTCATGTCCGCTTCGGTAAGCGTCGGCTTCTTCATAAGCGGAATGAGTGCGCCGGAGGTGCGAATGACCGGATTGCGGCCGACGGAGAGATGCAGGTCCGATGCGCCCTCCTTGAGAATCAGGTTGACCAAGTCGTCAATTTCTTTTTTGTAGTCCATTGTTATGTAAAGAATAAAGAATAGAGAATAATCAGGTCTTTTTGCTCTTGGCGATCTTCTCGACCTCCGCCAGAACTTCTGAAGGCACCGTCGTGGCCTTGACAATATAACCGTCGACGCCCATTTTTTGTGCGCGGGAGATATCCTCCGAGGCTCCCTGGTTTGTCAGCATGACCACAACCGCCGCCGGAATGAGCTTTTCTTTGCGCAAGGCGGCCACCAGATCAAGGCCGTCCATGCCCGGCATGACGATATCGGAAAGCAGGATATCGGGCGTGTAGCCGTCGCGGACCATCTTGAGGGCAACGTCAGTCGAATCGGCAGTTTTGACATCATAGCCGGCCTTGGTGAATTTGAGGGCGTACATATCGAGCAAGAACTTGTCGTCGTCTATAAAGAGAATTTTCTTTTGTGATGATTCAGCCATTTGAATATTATACTATAGTTTATTGACCTCTTCTATCGGGATCTTACGCTCGAAAGCCTTGACTATGGCGCTTTCCTTTATCGAAAGCATGCCCTTTTGGCGCACGATCTTCTGGATCTCGACTTCGGTGGCGTGGGCCAATATGGCCTGCTCTATTTCCTTATCCATCATGAACATCTCGAAGACAGCCATGCGGCCGCGCGTGCCCTTGTGGGCGTCAGCGGTCGGTTTGATCTTCATGACAGTGTCTTTGAACGGGACTTCTTTCTTGAACTCAGGCGGCAGATCGCTAAACGAGCGGTCGATGATGGCTTTCATGCTGCCATCAAGCTTGACTTCCTGACCGCCGCCTTCAGGCAGCAGGCCGACCAGGCGCTGTGCCACGGCCAAGAGCAGCGTCGGCGCGATCAAATACGGGTCGACGCCCATATCCATGAGACGCGGAATGACGCCGGAAGCGTTGTTGGTGTGCAGGGTTGAGAAGACCAAGTGGCCG
>JAGWLE010000079.1 GCA_028864955.1 Patescibacteria group bacterium
TCGCTCTGGCCGCTATTGGTACTCCTCATATTCCTGTCGCTGCGCCGCAATCAGCAGATTGCGCCAAAAACAGTATATTTATTCATGAGCTTGTTCGTGCCCATCATACTGGCATTCACCTTGAGCGACGCCATCAAACCCATATACCTGTCCCGCTATTTGATCCTTTCATTGCCGGCTCTCTACGTCCTGGTCAGCTGGATTCTCTCGTTGTATCCGGCCCGGCTGGCGAATATGCTCAAAATTGGCCTGACGGCCGCCATGATACTCATGCTTTCGGTTGAGATCAGCAGCGCAGCCACGCCAGTCAAAGAAGACTATCGCGCGGCCAGCGATTATGTCACAGCGCACGCCAGTCCGGAGGACGTGATAGTGCTTTCGGCGCCATTCACGGTATATCCGTTCGAGTACTATTATCGCGGGCCGGACAGTATCCAGACGTTGCCGCTATGGGACAGATACGCGACCGGGCCCATACCGGCATTCTCAGAGACCGAGCTTACGGCTGATGTCCAGACCATCAAGGATTCGCATCAAACTCTTTGGCTGCTCCTCTCATACGACCAAGGCTATGAACAAGCTATTCGAATGTACTTCGATACGCATTATGAACGCACTGACAATGTCAACTTTTCACCGGGACTCAACCTGTATGCCTACAAGCTGCGCTATGACCAACATCCCTTGTCCGCGGTGCTCCGCAGGCTCAACACCGACAATTCATCGTCGACGCTGTCGATCCGATAGACTCGATAGGGGAGTTACCAGGCCGCCCTTTCGGCCAGTCCGAGGGCGTAGTCAGGCCACCAGACGCCGGCGGCCGGACCGCCATTGCAGGTGCCGTCTGATTCGCCGGGAGTCTTGGTCCAGAGAAAACCGTCAACGAGCGGGTTGCCGGTGTTCGCCGTTGTCGGCTGGCCGAGCGCCCGCCCGGATGGATTGCACCAGTTACTGCCGTCCGGGCCGTCGCCGTTGCGGCTGGTATCGACGATGAAGTGCTTGCCGCCGACGAGCGCCGAAACAGCCTGACCAAAATTAACGTTGTCACCCGTCCAGTAAAAGTTCGAGACATTCAGGGCGAATCCATCTGCCCTGGCAATGCCGCCCCGGATCAAGCGCTGCGCCATATCGCCGGCGCCGATCCAATTGGAATTGCCGGCATCGAGGTAGACAACCGTATGCGGATTTGCCTTGAGAGTGGAGATAGCGTCATTGATGAGCGTATACCGAGCGGCCTGGTCGGCGGATGAAAGGCAATCCATCATGGCCAAGGCATCAGGCTCTAGAATGACGACCGCCTCATGAGCGCCGATGCCGGCAGCCAGGTTCCGCATCCACTCCTCGTATGCGGCCGTGCTGGTAGCGCCGCCGGCAGAGTAACTGCCGCAGTCGCGCAAGGGGATATCGTACGCGACCAGTATCGGGACCTTGCCGGCACTGGCGGCGGCGCTGACATAGGCGCGGGCATCCGTGAGAACATCGCTATCCCAGTCACCGAACCATTTGGCGGTCGGCTGTGAGGCGATCTTCCGGATGAGAGCGGCCTGCGACGGGCTCGATGTCGCCCAAGCGATGGCCTGCTTCGCGGCATCGCTCGCCGGATCAACATAGAATGACATGCCGGCCAAGGGGTTGTCGGCGGAGACCGGCTGCGGCGGGTCGGCTGGCGTGGGCGAGGGCGACGGCGGAATCTCTGCAGGCGTCGGCAGTGGCGAATTCACAGCCGGTGGCGGATCACCGGCCGAACTAGCCGGCAGGGAAGCGGAGTCGTTCGACGAACCGGCGTATATGGCGACCTGCTTCTCCGATATGACCTGTCCCGACGCGTCTTTGGCGATAAAGTTTACGTCATACGGACCCGTCCCCCTCCAATGCCAGCCGGAGACATCGACGGCCGCCTCTTTGTGATCGCCGCCGTTTGAGGCATCCGACATCTGGTTCAATTGTCCGCCGTCAACTTGCCAATACATCTCGTACGCGGAAAGGGGCACGTTTTCCAAGCGAGCTTTGAAGGGCTGCACAGCGGCAACCGCGGCGCCGTCAACTGGCCACCAGACGCTTTCTGCCGGTGTCGGATCCGGTGTCGGCGTCACCGCCGGAGCTTGAGCCGCAGCCGAGTTGGCGGGCGCATTGACGTGAATGATCACCTGCCGGCTGGCCATGACGATTCCCGACTGAGTCTCGGCAATGAAATTGATCTCGTACGCGCCCGTCGGACTCCAATGCCAGCCGGAGACGTCGACGGCCGCCTCTTTGTGATCACCGCCGTTTGAGGCATCCGACATCTGGTTCAATTGTCCGCCGTCAACCTGCCAATACATCTGATAATCATCAGATGACAGGCCCTCGACCA
>JAGWLE010000013.1 GCA_028864955.1 Patescibacteria group bacterium
AAATGTTCCGGAGCCTGCCAGGAAATGAGGGCTTCAGTAGCCATGAATCTAGTATAGCACGGAGGTCGGACCTCCGTGCTAGCGCCATGACGCCAGCCACATCCTCGACTGCAGTTGTCCATCCGTGAGCGGCGTGCCATAGGTGAGCGGCGCGAAAAATACAAATAGCCCGAGCGCCGCCAAGAGGAGGACGGTGCCGGCGGCCATGCGCGCCCGCCTGGGCAAGGCGGCCGCGAACCAGCCGACGGCCATGACGGAAATGATCAGGGCCGTTTCGTAATGGTACAGGAACATCACGCGGCCGATGAGTATGAACGGCAGCCAATTGGCGAGGTATGCCAGAACCAGAAAAATCGCCAGTCGGGTGCGTCGCCGCTCGAGCCAGGCGGCCTTATCGGCGATCAACCGTACAGCCAGATATATGACCAAACCGATCATAGCTGACGTGCCCAGCCAATACACCAGCGGGTTGCCCAAGAGATAGATATAGCCGCGTGACGGCTGACCGTTTGTATCAGGCGTCGACGATCCCTGCCAGTAGAAAATCGGTCGAAGTTCGAGCGGCCAGGTGTACCATTTGCTTGAATATGAATGCGTGGCCGTCATGTATTTGTTGACCGAGTACATGACGTTGTTCAGTTCGAGGAATTTTTGGCTGAAAGTCTCCGGCTTGACGACTGACGACGCCGGCAGATGATTGCCATGGAGAGTTGCCTGGAATGAGGCGGTCATGAAGGCATCGCCGCTGCCGGAGTTCGGCAGCAGTTTGAAATGAATGGCAAAAAGACTGATGTAGATGGCCGCCGAAACCAGGACAGTTGAAATGATGAATATCGCTCCGCCGCGCGCTTCGCGCCAGAACGCTCTGCCGTCACGTGGCGACGAGGCCATGTAACGCCGCAGATGGTCGTATGTCTCAAGACAAATGATGAGGAAGAGGAACGTCAGGCCGGTCCACTTGATAGACAGGGTCGCCGCCGCCAAGATGCAGGCCGCCGCCAATAGCCAGAACCCTCCCGCGCGGCCACGCCTCTGCCGGTACATGAAATAGAATAGCAACGAGCCAAATCCGCAGAGCAGAAGCATGACGTCCGGCAGGATGAATCGGCCTTGGACGACCAATGAATTATCGAGGCACAACAATCCGGCGACGAGTGTTGCCGATAGGCGGTCGAATGACAGTTTTCGGCAGAGCCAGTACACTGTGAGCGGCAGGAGTATGCCGGCCACCATCGGCAAGAGCCGCAAATAGAGCACGGCGCTCGGCAGGGAATTGCCGATCGAACTCCAATTGATGTTGTAATTTTCGGCACCGATCAAATAACCGAGGCCGGCCAGCATGAGTTTGACCAGAGGCGGATGCTGGTCAAAGAAAAATAATCCATGCAGATAGTCCGATGTAAAGTTGCCGTAATAAACTTCATCGAAGACGACTTCGGCCGGAAAGCCGAACCGGAAGAAATGGGTGATGCCGCCGGCGATGAGCAGGACGAGAGATATCATACGTGTGCAATATGGTACCATAGAGACCATGAAAAATCCGTCGATCTCGGCATTTTTCCCCGCCTACAACGAGGAAATGAATATCGAGCACTCGGTGCGCGCCGCCGACGCCGCCCTCCGCGGCATCACCGACACGTATGAGATCATCATCGTCGATGATGGCAGTCGAGATCAGACCCTGGCTATCGCCGATCGCCTGTCGGCCGAAAATCCGCGCGTGCGCGTCGTTCGTCACGAAAAAAACCAGGGCTACGGCGCCGCCCTCAAGAGCGGCATCGCCGCCGCGACCTGCGATTGGATTTTTTTTGCCGATGCTGACATGCAATTCCGTCTGGAGGAAATCTCTAAACTCACAGAATTTATCCCTGAATCTGACGCGATCATCGGTTATCGCGCGCCCCGCCGAGATCCTTTCTTTCGCCTGGTGAACGCCTACGGCTGGAACAGGTTCATCCGCTTTTTCTTTGGACTCAAGGTGCGAGACATCGATTGCGCCTTCAAACTCATACGCCGGAAATTATTGCAGTCCATCCCGATTCGCTCGACCGGTTCAGCTGTCAGCGCGGAAATCCTCATCCGTCTCAAGCATGCCGGAGCGAACTTCAGAGAAGTGCCGGTGACGCATTTGCCGCGCAGATACGGCGTGCCGACGGGCGCCAAGATCGGCGTGATCGTCAAGGCATTCCTGGAAATCCGGCCGCTTTACTTTGAATTGAATAAAAGGAAAATCATTCCGGCCTGCGTCATCGGCTTCATCCTGCTCTCATTCGTCGCTCTGCATATACGACTCGTCTCACAGACTTTCTTTTATGACGCCAGCGGAAATATCCGCACGACGACCGAAGGATATGGCGATGTGCCGCTCCACCTCACGATGATCACCAAGTTCGCCTTCGCGCCAACATTCGATCTGGGCGAACCGATATTCTATGGCAGCCAGATCCATTATCACTTTGCAACCGATCTGATGCGCGGCCTTATCCTGCGCCTGACGCATGCCTGGCGATTTTCATTTCTGGCGCCGCTCTACGCGCTGATCATCCTCAATGTGGCCGGCGTTTTTTATCTCTATCGGCGTCTGCTCGGCAATGCCTGGCGCGCCTTGGCGGCGTTCCTGGTCTTTTTCTTGGGTGCCGGACCAGCCGAAACATTGAACGCATTCAAGGGCATGTTTCCCGACGTCATCCATTTTGGCGCCACATATCCCTCGCAGAATATTGATTTTGCCTCGCTCTTATTCATGTCATTCATCCATCAGCAGGCGTTTTTTCTCGGCCTCTTCGCCGTGATCGTTTTTAGCTGGCTCATGCTCGAACTGTTCGAACGGCCGCGGACCAGTCTGGCCATAGCCGCCGGCGTCATTCTCGGCCTGATGCCGTTCGTGCACGCGCACGGGTTTCTCTCCTCCGGCGCCGCCTTGGGCGTGGCTGCGGTGCTCTGTCTCCGGAAAAAGGACCGTGAAGTTTTGAAGAAACTCCTGCTCTCGGGCGTCGTGGCGGCCGTCCTAGCTCTGCCGCAGGTGTATTTCATATTAACAGCCAACAAGGCTCTAGTTACGGCTTCGTCCTTCAGCCATTTCCGGCTTGGCTGGATGATCGCTTCGGCTGGCTATGACAGCGTGACGTTCGCGCCAGGCGCGGTTGCCAGTATCTTTTCTTTGAGGTATTTGGAATTTTTGTGGGTGAATTTCGGGGTTGTGTTGATCCTTTTCGTCGTCATGTGCCTCGGCTTGTACCTATTCCGGAAGAAATATGGCACAAATGGACAACGTCCGGTTCTCTGGCTGGGCATATCCGGCGCGTTGCTGGCGCTATCGATCGAATTTATCCAGTATCAGCCATGGGATTTCGATGATAACAAGATCCTTGTGTACGCACTTTTCTTCATGGCGCCGTGCATGATATACGTGTTGTGGACTGCCTGCAGCGAAACGGGGATTTTCCGGATTGGCGCGACGTGTCGAAAGTCGCTGGCCGGAATCGTGACGGGCGCGGCTGTTCTCACGGCAATCCTGCCCGGCCTCATACATGCCGAAGGTCACATATCGCCGCCGGACAGCTACCTGCCGGTGGCGTTCTCTGTTTCGGCGCAAGATATGGCTGATTACATCCGCCAGAACGTGCCGTATGCCGCGCTCATCCTGACGGGCACCAGCAATTTGAATCCCGTCGACGCGCTCGCCGGTCGGCCAGTGCTCGTCGGCTACACCGGCTGGCTCTGGAGCACCAGCGGCGTTGATTACACCGGTCGGCTGAATGAAATCGCCGGATTCTATGCTGATCCGTCTCGTTCAAGTCCGCTTCTGCATGAATATCCCATCGGCTACGTGCTCTATGACAATTCTGTCAAAAATGATTTTCATGCGGATAAAAGTAAATTCGACGCCGCATTTACGAAAGTCTATGAAACAGGGGAGTTTGCGTTGTACAAAATCTGACGACACATCTTTTCTTATATAGAAAAATAGCCCGGCAAACTGAATTGCTCGGGCTACGTGTTGAGGACGTCCTCGATCTCCTGCCATGTTTGAATGACGTGGACGTGGGAAAGGGCTCCGGTGGCTCTGAACTGCTCAACCTCTTGTTGTTGAGGGCGAAACAGAAACAGATGGATGAGTGACCCTCCCTACGAAATAGCTTAGGACCTCCAATCGATCGTCGACCACTATGGTTGTGCCGTAATGAGTCGGACTTGATTGGTCCGTGTGAAGGGTTTTATCTCGACCACCTTAGTATATTGTCTCACGTCAACGCGTATGAACTGACAGAAAGTCTGAAAAATCAGGTTTGGTACTGGATGAAGGAATAGACATCACAAAGAGTAACATGCTAGGTCTCAGCATAGTCCGATACAAAAAACTGTGTGCGGACAGGGTGAGATTCGAACTCACGGCCCCCTTGCGGGAGCGGCGGTTTTCAAGACCGCTGCCTTAGACCACTCAGCCACCTGTCCAAACTGATCAGGTATCTCGATTTCTCCGGGCAGAGCCATAGTACGAAAAAAAACGTTGTTTTGCAATGAAAATATTGATATCCTCTGTGCATGCGCATCCTCGGCATAGACTACGGCACCAAGCGCGTGGGCGTGGCCGTCTCCAGCGAGACGGGGGAGTTCGCTTTGCCGCTCACTGTCATCAAAAATTCAAGCGAGCTGGTCCGCGAGATCGGCAAGCTGGCCATTGACCACGAAACGCGGCAGATCGTTCTCGGGGAATCGCGCAATTATAAGGGCGAACCGAACGCCATTTACGACGAGGTCGAGGCGCTCAAGAAGTCGCTCGAAGCCGAAAACTTCAACGTTGATTTTGAGCCGGAATTCATGACCAGCATGCAGGCCGAACGCATTCAAGGCAAGAATTCGATGACAGACGCGTCCGCCGCCGCCCTCATTCTCCAGAGCTATCTCGATCGCCGCGCCAGCGAAAAATTCTGACCACCAGTCAATGTACCATGATCACCTACGAGCAGTTCAAAACGATCGAGATCCGAGCCGGCAGGATCATATCTGCCGAGAGGATTCCCGATACTGACAAGCTCCTCAAGTTGTCAGTCGATTTTGCCGAGACTGACGCCGCCGGTAATCAGAAGCCGCGCCAGATCGTCTCCGGTATAGCCCAGCATTTTCCTGATCCAGCCGCGCTTGTCGGCAAGACCTGCATGTTTGTGACGAATCTCGAACCGCGGCTCATACGCGGTTTCGAGAGCCAAGGCATGCTCTTCGCGCTCTCGACGGCTGACGGGGCATTCTCTCTGCTGGAGCCAAATGCCGGCATTCCGCCGGGAACAATGGCAAAATAAAGCCGGCAACCATCTTCCATCCATGCATCTTTCGACGTTTCTCAATCCGGAGACCATCATTCATGCTGTCGGCACGCTCGGCGTGATCCTGATCATCTTTTTGGAGACGGGAGCGTTCTTTGGATTTTTTCTGCCCGGCGATTCTCTGCTGTTCACGGCCGGATTCCTGGCGACACAGGGATATACATCTCTGCCTTGGTTGCTCGTCGGCGCCTGCGCCGCGGCCATCATCGGCGATAGCGTCGGCTATGCTTTCGGCAGGAAAGTCGGCCCGGCCATCTTTACCAAGGATGATTCGCTTTTTTTTAGCCGGAAACATATCGCCCGCGCCCAGCATTTTTATGAAAAATACGGAAAAAAGACGATCATTCTGGCGCGCTTTGTGCCGATCGTGCGGACATTTGCGCCGATCGTGGCCGGTATCGGCACGATGTCTTACCGGACATTTGTCGCTTACAATATCGTCGGCGGCATACTCTGGTCGTGGCTCATGCTATGGTTCGGATACGGACTCGGCTCGCTCATACCCAATCCCGACCACTACGTCCTGCCAGTCATCGGGCTGATCATCGTCAGTTCCATCATTCCGCCAGTCTGGGAATATCTAAAGGCTAGGCGGGAATTGCCATGATATAATGTGCCCATGCACAGTTCGTTGTTTTTCAAGTTTTTTCCGCCGCCGCAATTCATGCTCATGAAGCATGCCGGGCTGCAAGTCTCCGATGAGACGATCCGATGCCTCGAGTTCCGATCTCACGCCGGCCGGACCGTGCTCTCAAAGTACGGCGAGATGGCCTTGCCCGAAGGCGTTATCGATGGCGGCGAGATCAAGGATGAAAAAAGCCTGGCGTCGGCGCTCAAGGAGTTCGGCAAGAAGCATGGTTTGTCATATGTCAAAGTTTCCGTACCAGAAGAAAAATCATACCTGTTCCAGACAGATGTGCCGGCCGCCGATGTTCACGGCATTGCCCAGAACATCGAGTTCAAGCTCGAGGAAAATGTGCCGTTGGCTGCAAGCGACACCCTGTTCTGCTTTGACCTCATGTCTACGGCGGGCGGTACGAGCCATGCCAGCGTTTCCGTCGTGCCGCGCAGTTACATTGATGATCTAGGCAGGCTCCTGGCTGACGCCAACATGCACCCGGTGGCTTTCGAGGTTTTGCCAAAGGCCGTGGCGCGCGCCGTGATCCCGTCTCATGCCGTCGATGCTGAACTGATAGTCTATATCATGAAGAAAAAGACAGGCATCTACGTGGTCTCGCGCGGCGTCGTCTGTTTTACTTCGACATTCGGCTGGGGCAGCGACAGTGTGGCGTCCGAAGATGCCGCCGATGTCAGCAGCTTGACGCGCGAGATCAACCGCATCTATACCTATTGGATGTCTCACGATACGGCGCTTGGTTCGATCACCAAGATCGTGCTTGTCGGTTCGGCCGCGCCGCGCTTTGAAGAGACTCTGCGTCAGGCGGTTATGGACAGCGGTATCACGGTCGCTGTGGCTCATGTCTGGCAAAATGTGCTGGATATCGACCATTATGTGCCGCCGATCGAGGAACAGGATTCGTTGAACTACGCCGCCGCCGCCGGCCTGGCCATGGATCTCTGAACACCTATGCAACATACGCTTTTACCACAGCCTGAACGTCGCGCGCTTCGCCGGGAGTATCGCATCCGCGCCTTGATCGTGCTCTGTTTTACTCTGTCCGTCGCCGGGCTGCTGGGCGTCGCTTCCGTTCTGCCGGCATATTTCGGAGCCATGGCAGCCGAACACTCCGCTGAGAATGATCTGGTGGCGGTCAAACATGCCAATACTACGAGCGGTCTCACCAGTATCCAGCAGAAGGTTGCCGACGGGGTCAAATTGCTGTCCGTGCTCGACCTGTCGGGCCTGCCGCCGGACCTGTCAGTCGTCATCGACGACGTGGTCAGCACGCGTGGCAGCATTCGCATAGATTCGCTCACGGCCGCGCACACGGGCACGACGACCATCGGACTGACCATTCTCGGTGTTGCGCCGACCAGGGACATGCTGACCGCCTGGAAGGACACGCTGGCCTCGACGTTGCCCGGCGCTACCGTTAATCTGCCTATATCCGAGCTGGCTCAGGCGACAAATGTCGATTTTTCCATTCAGATCAGCGCACCATTCAAATGAAAAATTTTGGCCACACAATTCTGCTATTGATCGCTCTCTCCACGGTTTGCGTCGTGGGCGGCGCTTACGTGTACATGCTGACAACGACCAACGCGGCTCTGACGAACAGCGCCGGCTTGCGCGACCAGATAGCATCGGCCGAAGCCAACAAGACGCGCGAGCAGACATTCATGCAACTCTATCAGGGAACAGCCGCGCAGTGGTCAGTCCTGCCGAACTATTTCGTGCCGGCTGATAACGTTCTGGCCTTCATAGAAGCGGTCGAGGCGATCGGCACGGAAGTTGGTGCGACTACGACGATTTCCTCGATCAGCGCCGACCAGCTCGACAAGGCGCCGGCCGGCACACTGGGCAATGTCAGCGTCCATATCGACAGTCAGGCCAGCTGGCCAACAGCCATGAGGATACTGGAACTGTCTGAACTCCTGCCGTACAAGGTGAATGTCGACAATGTCAGCCTGACAGCGCAATTTGCCCCGTCAAAGTCAGCCAAGCATACATGGAAGCTGTCGTTTGATCTGGCCGCCAAAGAGATCGTCGAATCCAGCAGCACGGCCAGCTCGACCCAGACTTTATAATCTCATCATCATGAATTTTCCACGACTCAATCCCTTCAAGCGTTCGAAAACGGTGGCGCGCGGCCGGCTGCTGGCCCATCAGATGGGGCGTGATCCGTACGCAGATTGGATGATGATCCTGGCCGTATCGTTGATGGTTGCCGTGGCTCTCATAGGTACGGGCGTCTCGACGTACGTGTCCATGGGCGCGAAACTCGTGGCGAGCTCGCAGCCAAAGACGGCGACAGCGTCGACCATCGACACCGACAGGCTGACGCGCGTGCTCGGCCAATGGAATGATCGGACAGCCGAGAGCCTCCAGGTTGTCCGCGGTTACAGCGGGCCAGGGGACCCTTCGATGTAGAAAAAATAGCTTTACACTTTGCCGTTTGCACTCTACACTTTGCACTGCACCCCCCGTAGCTCAATGGATAGAGCAGCGGACTTCTAAGCCGTTGATGAATGTTCGATTCATTCCGGGGGGACCAGATCATTCTTTTCACCAGTAGATGGTGAATTTACGTTGTAAACTATGCTTACATTCAGGGTTTTAATACCTGGATACGCATATTCCACATTTTCTGGGAAAAGAAGGGTTCTTAAAACTTTTAAGTCCTTAACATCCAAGTCTGGATAATAAAGTTATAGGGCAAGATTGGTATGGAGCATTCAGACACATAGATGAGAAATCTGTGGATTTCGTGCTTTGTAGAAAAGAGGACTTATATCCAGTTTTGGCTATAGAGTTAGACGACAGGTCACACGAAAGACCAGATAGACAGCAAAGAGACAGAGAAGTTGAAAGGATATTGGATGGTTCGGGGTTACCCCTACTCAGACTTAGGCAACATGATTTAGTGGCATCATCGCTGCTTCAAAAAATTGAAATCTCTCTTCCAAAAGAAAGATCTGGTGTTAATGTTTAGATATGGATCCTTGTGCGCGATGAGGGACTCGAACCCCCGACCTTTGCTGTGTAAAAGCACTGCTCTACCAACTGAGCTAATCGCGCATTTGCCTAATGTGCATAGACTAACGTATATTCATGCCATGAGCAATGAAATTCTCGGCAAGGTTCAGATTCTCTACGAAGATGCGGACTGCGCCGTTCTCGACAAGCCGGCCGGGCTGATGGTGCATTCGGATGCGAAAAATGACGGACCGTTTCTGACTGATTGGATCGTTGAGAGATTCCCAGAAGCAAAAGGTGTCGGTGAATCGATAACAACCAAAGACGGCGAAGAGATGAGCCGCGACGGCATCGTGCATCGGCTGGATCGCGAGACCAGCGGCGCGATCATCATCGCCAAGACGCAAGCCGGCTTTGCGTCCCTAAAGAAACAATTCCAAGACAGGTCGGTAAAGAAAAAGTACCTGGCATTTGTCTGGGGCGAACTCAAGGAAGAATTTGGCACGATCAACAAGCCGATCGCTCGCAGCGGCAGTGATTTTCGCAAATGGTCAGCCGGTCGCGGTCGTCGCGGTGAGGAACGTGAAGCGGAAACATATTGGACGAGGATCTGGACGGGCCAAGCGCAATTGGAAAAATTCACGCTCATCGAGGCTGAGCCAAAGACCGGCCGGACGCACCAGATCAGAGTCCATTTCGTGGCTATTCAGCATCCGGTCGTGTCCGACTCGCTGTACGCCGGATCAAAACCACGGGCGCTCGGCTTTGAACGGCTGGCGCTCCATTCGCGGACCATCGCCTTTGTCACCATGGCTGGCGCACATATTCAGATTTCCGCGCCGCTGCCGGAAGATTTCCGCACGGCCTGCCATTCGCTCGGCATCGATCTGCCGGAGGACGGGAACAGGACCGATTGAAATCTTCAGTCGTATAGCGAAGTATTTCTGGGACTGAGCCTTGCGCTTGGCCCCCTTTTTTGTTAAGGTACTTCCACTATGGCCGCGAAAGTCATCACGCCAGTCAAACTCGAAGAACGTCAAAAACTGGACATTCGTCCGGGAGACACACTGCGTGTCTGGCAAAAGATCGAGGAAGATAAAGGCAAATTCCGTCTGCAGGCATTTGAAGGCATCGTGCTTGCCCGCAAACACGGCCGAGAAGCCGGCGGCACGTTCACGGTTCGCAAAGTCGTCGATGGCGTCGGCGTTGAGCGCACATTCCCGCTCTATTCGCCGATGATCGATGAGATCGAAACCGTCCGCCGCGCCAAGGTCCGTCGCGCCAAGCTCTACTTCATCCGCCGCAAGGCCGCCAAGGAGATCCGTAACAAGATGCGCCGCATCATGACCATGAAGGATGAACCCGAAGTTAGTTCCGCCGCTCCGGTCTCGCCGGCCGCCGAAGCTCCGGCCGCCTCGGCTGCCCAAACCAAAGCAGAGGAAAATAAATAACACGGGCCGCGACAAGCGGCCTGTTTCGTGCATTTGAATCAAAGCCGATCTTGATATATAGTTCAGTGACTCTTTTATAGTACGCGCAGGTGGCGAAATTGGTAGACGCACTACCTTGAGGTGGTAGCGCCCGTTCGGGCATGGAGGTTCGAGTCCTCTCCTGCGCACCATTCCACCAGTTGGAGAGTTTTCGGGAATGAGTGACCACGGTTTTACCGCGGAACCACGGGCTTTTTTGCAGTCGAGGACAGACGACTTGCGATTTCCCGAGAACAGCCACTTTCACAAAGCACTATTTACTCTGGTTCAGGATTTCACTAATTGATGCGCATGTCTCGCACTTCACCAAATAGAAAAAAGAACCCTGCCGCCGTAGCGCTCGCAAAGCTTGGAGCTTCTAAGGGCGGCAAAGCTCGCGCCCGGAAACTATCAGCAGAACAGCGATCGATGATTGCAAGGGCCGCAGCCCGGGCTCGCTGGTCAAAGACCTGATCTGTCGCGCATTATTTTCAATCGTTATGCTTGCACGTGCAAGCATACTGAGCTAGACTTTCAGCACTATGAGCACCCTATTTCTCTACGCTCGCAAATCCACCGACATTGAGGAAAAGCAGGTCCTCTCAATCGATGCCCAGCTTCATGAGCTGCGGGAATTTGCTTCCCGTGAAGGCCTCTGCATCTCTGCTGAATTCATCGAGAAGCAATCGGCGAAGCAGCCAGGTCGGCCGATTTTCAGTGATATGCTCGCCCGAATCCAGAAAGGTGAGGCGGACGGGATATTGGCTTGGCATCCTGACAGATTGGCGCGGAACAGTATCGATGGAGGACAAATCATATATCTTCTCGATACGGGGAAGATCAGAGCCCTCCGGTTCCCCACCTTCCGCTTTGAATCCGACCCTCAGGG
>JAGWLE010000080.1 GCA_028864955.1 Patescibacteria group bacterium
CTGAGATCTCACGGCGATTCGCATGATCATGGCCATGGCAATCAGGATAATCAGAACCATGGAAATAATCACGATAATGACCGCGGCAACGAGCATAACAGCAATCACGGTGATAATAGCCGCGATAACTGAAAGTAATGTTACAATTCTTCCTGCGTCATTTTACACAGCATTAGTGCAAGTGTTTACTCAGCTATAATTTTTTTTACATTTACGTATATGAAAAATCACCCTGAAAAAATCACCCCGTTTATCTGGTTCGAGAAAGGCGCGGAGGATGCCGCCAAGTTTTATGTCGATGTATTTAACGGCCGTCCCGGCACGAGTAATACATCGAGGATCACCTCCGGTATGAATCATGATGAAAATTCTTCTAAAGCTTCTGGCATGCCGAATGGTTCGGTATTGACCGTCGGAATCGAGCTCGACGGCGTGCCGTTCACATTCTTGAACGGCGGCCCGCAAGACTGGGCCAAACCATCAGGCCGTGTCTCGTTCGTGATCCATTGTGCGGATCAGGCCGAAGTCGACTATTTTTGGCAGAAACTCGGCGAAGAAGGTGGCGAGCCAGGGCAGTGTGGTTGGATCAATAGGGACAAATACGGCATCACCTGGCAGGTCGTGCCATCAGCTATGTTCAAGTATATCGGTGGCTCCGATTCCGAGGCGGCCAGCCGTGCCATGCAGGCTATGATGGAGATGACCAAGATCGACATAGGCAAGATTAGAAAGGCCTACGAGGGGAAGTGATTATGGAATACATTCAGATGAATGTACGCAAATCTTCGTGTTAAAATAGGGCGTCAGATTAGCACGTAATATTTTTATATACATGGAAACTCGCAAGGATTGGGATATCGCCAGGCTCGGCTGGTGGGGATTCCTGAAGAAACTCTACCGGCATCACAAGCCCGATGGCGCCGCGCTCATCATACGTCTGGTTCTCGGAGTCCTGATGTTGGCCGCCGGCTGGTGGAAGATTACGCATGTGGACTTGACCATCAGTTATGGCGTGATGCTCGGCTTCAGCGCCGGAGCTATCGTTTTTGCATCTTGGGTCGAGTTTATCGGCGGCATTCTCCTTATTTTCGGACTTCTTACCAAGCCAGTCTGCGTAGCGTTTGCTCTTGAGATGGCCGTGATCATCTGGGGCACGCCGAGTTCGCCGGGTGTCATTTATTGGGGTCACGACTATAATTTCGTGCTCCTGGCGGTTTTCCTGGCGCTTTATGTCGGCGGTCCGGGGAAGTACTCTATGGCGCATCTTTGGAATTTGGGGAAGACGGCAAGGAAGAGTACGTGAGTTGTGCCTGATTCGGCTGCAAAAAACCGGCAACTGCTCCGGAGAAGGAATGGAACAGTTGCCGGAATGAAGGATCGGTTATGACGCCGATCCAAATGCTGATCGGTGGCCATTTACCTGTGGCTCCTCGGACAACGATGTTCGAGGAGGATCCGGTTCAGGAAGCCGATCGGTCGGCTCGAATGATGCGCATGAAGCGCATACATTTGGATCACCGCCCGGCCGCATACTGAATGGCTCGCCGCAACAGACACAGATGGTGTTTTTCATTAAAAGACCTTTCGTTGTTTGTCTAATTATATCTCTTTTAATAAAAATGTCAATCGGCGGAACTGTGAAGCCACGTCTCGATGCTTTGGCGTATTGCGGACAAATCAGTCGGCGCGAACCAGTTGATACGCGGATCCCTCTTGAACCAGGTTTTCTGTCGCCTGGCATACTGCCAGATCTTTGTGGCAAGAATCTCCGTCAATCGCTCCCGGGGAATTTCGCCCCGCAAGAATTTGGCGAGGTACCGGTATTCAAGTCCGAGATTGTTCATGCGTTCATATGAAAGACCGATGCCTCGCGGTTGATCTTCATGTAATCGCCTGGCTTCATCTATCATGCCTCCATCCAGCCGCGCCTCGAGACGCCGACGGATGCGCTCTTTGAGTTCGTCGTCGGGAATCCGTATGCCGATCAAGAGAATGTCATAACGGTCGGACCGCGAACCGTCTGCCGGATCTATAGCCGGGACTGCTCCCAATTCTCGAGCAATTAAAATAGCCCGGGCAAGATGGCGGCGGTTGGCCGCTTCACTCGGCGTTTGCATGGATGCGGCGCGGCGCGGATCGAGGCGTCTGAGCTCCGCCAATAAGTTCTCCGACGGTTCGGATTCGAGCATGCTCTGCTCGTCCGGGTCGACATCGATATCCGGATACTCGCGATTGTTTGCCAAAGCCTGCACATAGAATCCCGTGCCGCCGCAGACGATAGGCAATTTGCCCCGCGAAGATATGTCTGAAATAGCTGATTCGGCGGCG
>JAGWLE010000014.1 GCA_028864955.1 Patescibacteria group bacterium
AGGAGGATGTTTGCTTCGTCAGCCGAAATTCGCGACTGTCGCAGTGAATCATCCGGACTCGATGTGCCGCCGGAATCTTGCTGGTCGGCTTGTTGGAGCGATCGTGAGGCGTGTTCAACCGCGGTCTGCGCCTGTTGGATGAGGTCATTTTCAACGGACGAACTCGTCGCGACCGCACGAAGCGTACTTGAAGCCGCTTGTATCAGTGTCTGAACGGCATTCCGCTTGGCCTTGAATGAGGCGCCTCCATGTCTGCCAGGAGTGATAGTCTTGGCTGCCGCCTGAGCGTCTGCCGACAATACGGTCACCGTTGTCGTGGCGGTCGTTGTGCCGGCAAGCGTCTGAAGTACGTCGGCATGAGCATTCATGGACGCATCGAAATTCGCGGAAATGGCCTCGGCCCGTTCTGGCGACTGGTGCCGGACTTGAACAAGCGTCTGACTCAAATCAGCCGTGTACGATCGCAGCAGTGCGGATATCTGCTGTTGCTTTGGCGTATCGAGCCTGCCATTAACCGCCAATGTTTCCGCTTCGGCAAGGCGCGTTTGAGCCAGATCGGCCTGAACAGCCGCCTTGGCGGCAGCCGTCGGCGCAAGCGCCACTTTGAGAGGTTCAACCACTTGCGTCTTCAGGCTGTACAGAGGATCGCCCGGCAGCGATCCTTCGGCGGCATACGTCACACCACCACCGGCGAGCGCCATGATAAGTACCGCCGCAACGATTGAAGATGCGAGACGGTGATTGGAAATGTACCTGAAGAATGAAAACGGACTGACGACCGGCGTATTCAGTGTACGTGCATTTGAAGACACTGCGGCCGTTTGTTCGCCCACAATCTGAGTCAACATCGCCTGCTTTTCGTGGGCAGTCATGGTCAGGCGACGTATGTCTTTTTTGGCGTTATTGAAATTCATGGTCATGTAATGTCTATTCCCGTATCTATCCCCGCGATCTTCCGAAGCTCGGCCAATCCGCGGTGTATCCTGACCGATGCTGCATTCGCTGTGATCCCAAGCACCTGAGCAATTTCTTGAGGTGACAAATCTTCAATGAATCTCAAGTACATCACTTCTCGATGAGTCGGATGCAGTTTGCCAAGCGCCTGTATGAGCAACCGCCCGTCACTGCCATCAACTATTTCTTCAAGGGCACGTGAATCGGCAATATCGAACGATTCGCCAGTGCCATCGTCTGCTAGAGATTCAATCGAGACCGGCTTTTTCTTCCTGTACCAATCAATGATCAATCGTCGTGCCACCGTAAAGATAAAGGCTCGGGCATTCGTCATTGACTGGCCGGCTTGAAGCGCCTGCCAGAAACGAGCGAACGTCTCTTGGGTAAGATCAAGGGCCTGTTCGCGGTCGCTCACACGCAGCAGACAAAAGCGAAAGATGGCGTCTCCATCTGCCGTATACCGTTCCATGAATTGCGTGTAAGCATGGCTATTCACTTCCATAAACGTGTCAGAAAACTATATCTTACCAAAATGGTTGTATCCCATTAGACAATGTTTGTAAGCCACATGTCTAGGACAGAGGGGCCGAGGTACAGCGTTTACCTGCCTGCAAGGTCGCAATGTTTTATCAGTATAAATTTCGAATCGCTTATTACCTAACGGCTATTTAACAGTCTCCCTATGACACATTCAAAGTTATCTCGATCATTAGTCATCTTCGCCAGTGCCGCGCTCATCGCTGCGGCGCCGCTCATGAGCTTCGCCAAAGACGGCAACAACGGCGGACGCGCTGACGTTGGCGGCAATGGCCAAGCCTGGGGACACCAAGTTGCTCCAGGTTGGTTCATGAACTGGTTTAATTGGTTCAACCATAATGGCACGACCACTCGTCCGACGCCGCCGAATACCGACCATCCAAAGCCAACGCCGCCCGGCATAGATCGTCACCAATATCATCCCTGCAGGAATGATGGCGATGAAGATGGCGACACCGATGACATGAGGAATTGCATGCCGTCACCGACGCCAACCCCGACGCCTTCACCCACCACGTCGCCGACACCTACTCCGACACCAGCACCTTCAGCCCTTGTCGTGAGCAACATCAATGCTCAAGTGATCGGACAGACCGAGGCGCTGATCACCTGGAATACAAATAATTCAGCCAACAGCACCGTCTGGTATTCAACATCGACACCGGTGGCCACGACAACAGCCGCGTCGGTGACATCGGCAACGGATGTCTACAATCATTCCGTTCTGCTCACTGGCCTCTCGGCTTCGACGACGTATTACTTCATCATCGGCTCGACGGATGCCTTCGGTAATGTCGGCACTTCGGCCGAGGCAACATTCATGACGACAGCTGCCCCATTCACCAATCCGCTGGCCATCACGAATGCACTCGCCATGGTCGGCAGTACTGGTGTGACCTTGACCTGGACGACCAATGAAGCCGCTGACTCTGAAGCCTACTACTCGACCGTCTCGCCCGTGGTGATCGGCGCATCATCGACTACGCCGGTTACGAATTCGAGCCTGATCACGAGTCATAGCTTGAGCGTCACGGGACTCGCCACTTCGACCACGTATTACATGTTCATCCAATCCAAGGATGCCGCAAACAATACGCAGTCAACCTCGCAGTTCTCATTCACCACTGGATCGTAAAGCGAAACAGCGATTCATTCAGGTGAATAGACGTAACATCAAAGCCGGCTACACGCCGGCTTTTGTGGTGAGAAATAAAAACGCCGGTACTCCGATAGTACCGACATTGTAAGGAGTGACAGCTATGACCGTCAGGCAAACATCAGGATCTGTTTTTCTTGTTCCTCCATGTGTCTGTGCTCGGCGAAGATGTCTTCGAGGGCGGCATTCAGGAAATCTATCTCATCGCAGACCTGAGTAAATATTTTGCCCCGGCCGCCTATCAGTCCCAGTTTGACCGTACGGCGAAAACGATTTGGGTTCAAGTAGTCCGCGACCATGTACAGTTGCCCGTCTTCTTGCGCAAGTCGGAAACCGATGACTCTCTTGAGTTTCTGCTCAAGAGTTCCCGGAAAGGTTAGGTACAAAGAACCGTAATGGTCCAGACTGACACATGATATGCTGGTCCTGAATTTTTGACCAGGATCTGCTGGTACCAAGTGTTCTATGCAAAGACCTCGTTCACCTTTGTCGGCGTGCGTAAATCCATTAATTTCATATTTCATGATGCCTCCAGATGCTGTTTAGGATTGTCGGTGGTTCAAAACTGAAATCATAGTACACCAAGAGAGAAACTGTTTCAAACAAAAAAGCGCAGCCGACCGAGGTGGTGGGATGCGCTCGGAATTGTTTTTGTTTCTTACTTTTTCTTCCCTTTCAAATACCTCTTCCCCTTCAACTTTTCGGGCAGGTAGCTGTCCTCTTTTGAGCCGGGATTCTTGGGGTACAATTCGTAGCCTGTGTGGTAGCCGAGTTCCTTCATGAGCTTGGTGGGGGCGTTCCTGACATTCATGGGAATGGGTTGATTGCCGAGCTTTTGTACGTCAGCCAACGCCTCGAAGTAGGCGTTGTAGGCGGAACGATCCTTGGCGGCCAGCGCCAGGTAGGCGGTGCCATGAGCCAGATTGATCTGCGCTTCGGGCAGACCGATCTCGAGGACGGCTTGGAAAACCTCGTTAGCCACAACAAGGGCGGTCGGTTGCGCCAAGCCGATGTCTTCGGAAGCAAAGACAACCATGCGGCGGGCGATGAATGCCGGATCCTCGCCGCCCTCGATCATGCGGGCCAGATAATAGAGCGCGGCGTCGACATCGGAGGCGCGCATGCTCTTGATGAAGGCTGAGATGGTATCGTAGTGCTCCTCGCCCTTCTTGTCGAAACGAATAAAATTGTGCTCAAAGGTATTCTTGAGATTGTCGAGGGTGATGGCGCCATAGAGACGATGGCAATTTTCCAAGGCGGTGATGGCGATGCGGGCATCGCCGTTGGCCAGCGTCGAGAGCCATTTCAGGGCAGGAGCCGGCACCTTGAATCCGCCTGACTTGCCGGCGCGTTTGATGATCTCTGTTAGCTCCTTCTCTGAAAGCGATTTCAATACAAAAACGCGACAGCGTGAGAGCAGTGCCGAGATGACCTCGAAGCTCGGATTCTCGGTGGTCGCGCCGATCAGGGTCAACTTTCCCGACTCCACGAATGGCAGGAGGTAGTCTTGCTGAGCTTTATTAAAACGGTGGATCTCGTCCAAGAATAGCAGCTTCGGTCGCTGATCCATGAGCGTATCCGGATCCTCAACGATCTTCCTGATATCATCTTTACCAGCAGAAACCGCCGATAGTTCGTAGAGTCGCGCATCCAAGGCGCCGGCGTATATGCGCGCCAATGTCGTCTTCCCTGTCCCAGGCGGTCCCCAGAGGATGAACGAGAACAAGTGCCCATCCTCGATCGCTTTCCGCAGGGCCTTCCCCGGACCAACCAGGTCCGTTTGACCTACGAATTCCTTCAGCGTCTGCGGTCGGATTTTTGAGGCGAGGGGTTCCATAGGGTGAGTATACTCTTACTATCAAGATGCTGGGAGTATTGACACGTGATTACTTTACTGTAAATATTTGCATAAATACTAACGGATCAAATGGTCCATTAGAACAACGAAAGATAGCACATTATGGATACAGAAAATAAGGAATTCCCAGTCGTTGACACCGACTTCAGAAGTTCGATCAACACCTACAAGCAATGCAAACCACGCTGCGTTCAGGTCGCGATCAAGCCGGAAGGTGTGGCTGTCCGCGATAGCAAAGATGCGGCGAAGAAAACTCTTTTCTTCACTCACGAGGAGTGGGTTGCATTCACCAAAGGCGTGAAGGAGGGGGAATTCGAAGTATAGTTTGAAGAAATCTCACTCGAATGACCCTGGCAAAATTTGCTAGGGTCTCTTTTTTATTTTCTGCCCATTGCCCAAAATATGTCATTTACAAATCAGTTTAATATAGAAAACTGCCGGCAAAGTCGAGAGAAAATCTCGCCGAACCAAATCGTAGCAAATGGTGTAAGCGAGAGGAAGAACAGGAGTGCAGCATTCGCCCATATCACACCTGGAGTGACACGATGGATATGACGGACCAGGTGGTAATGATTATTCCAATAAATAATCAGAAAGACAAAACTTAGGACATACGAGAGCAATATGAATCATTCAGTTCAACTTACTGATTGTGTGTGGCCTCAATGGACTGATAGAGGTTGGCAGTATTCGCATAGCGACCATCATTGATGACAGCCAAAGGCGATGCCGAGATGCCGGCCGTGCAGGCGGCGGCTGAAAGCGTGCAACCGACTTGGATGGATGTGTTCGCCCCTGCGTCTGACGGCGCCGGCACCCAGGTCGCAGCACCGTCATTGGCAGTTGCCACAGCCACAGTACGCACCAATTCATAGCGAGCCGGATTGTCGGAGATTTTGCGAATGACAGCCACGCTCACGGTTGCCGGCGAATAGTTAAACGCTTTCCATAGAACATTCTGGATCTGACCGACATCAGCCGTGAGACCAGATGGTGCCAAAACCGTTACTGAAGCTACGCCAGAATTTATGGCGGTGTTCAAACTCGTATGTGTAACAAATTTGTTGGAGATATTTGGGCCACTTGCAATAGCGACTATGACAACAGCTATGAGAATGACGGCTAAACGGATGAGATTACGTGTTTTGGATGACATGGTATGATATTATCGTTAACGACTATATCGTACCACGTTATATGTATTTGTCAATCTCCTGACGTGCTAGGCTCTATTTTTTTTGCGGCGGGCGATCGAGGAATCGAACCTCGGACAGCGGTTTTGGAGACCGCAGTTATGCCACTTAACTAATCGCCCTTTCTAAGGATCGGGAAAAGTATAGCACAACACATCGTGGGACGGTGAGCAACACTTCGCAGCAAATTTCTAGCAAGAAATTTGAGAGATGTAGCGCCGGTCCTGCAAGACCCGACGCGTTTTGTGAACTGTCCCACGATGTGTTGAAAACTACTTCTTCGACTCCTTGAAGACCACATGCTTCCTCAGTTTGGCGCTGTACTTCTTGAGCTCAATCTTTTTCTCGACTTTCTTCTTATTCTTGCGCGACCAGTAGACTTCGCCGGTTTCCTTGTTGCGCAGCACGATTAGTTGAGTTTGCTTGGCCATGACGATGTTTTAGTCGGTGTACTGTAGCAGACATCTACCTGGAAGGCAAGCTTCCGAGTAAACTTTATGTCATCCGAACGATTATCTGTCAAACTGGTCTGACGCTTCAGAAAGATCTACAATCGAGCTATGCTCAACGTGCTCACCTGGCTCTCGCGCCGGCGATTTCCGTACGAGACGCTCATCACCGTGGAAGTATCGCGCGGCCGATTGCTGCACAACCTCAATGAATTTCGCAAGATCGCGCCGCGCGACCCGGAAACCGGCTTGCGCCTCGTGGCGCCTGTCCTCAAAGCAAACGCCTACGGCCATGGCCTTTCGGAAGTGGCGCGCATTCTGGCACACGAAAAAGGCATCCCCTTTGTGGTGGTTGATTCATATTTTGAAGCGGTGGCTCTTCGCTCCTACGGACTTCCCCACGAGATATTGGTTATCGGCTACACGCGGCCAGAGACCATTTTGTCATCACGGTTGCGCAAGGTTGTGTTCACGGTTACCTCCCTCGAAACCCTGGAAAGCCTCGAACAGACGGATTGGCGCCTGCCCATACATCTCAAGATCGATACCGGCATGCATCGCCAAGGAATCCTGCCCGATCAGGTCAATCGCGCCTCTGAACTGCTTTCGGAAAATCCGCTGATCGAACTGCGCGGCCTCTGCTCGCACCTGGCCGACGCCGACAACACCGATCCATCGATGACAGAAGGCCAGATCGCCATCTGGAACAAGATAGCCCGCCGATTCAAGAGTGATTTCGCGTCACTCCGGTATACGCACCTTTCGGCGACTGACGGACATCGCTACACCGCCGACATCGAGGCAAATGTCTCGCGTCTCGGCCTCGGCCTGTACGGCTTGGCTGACGGCTCAGCCTTTACGCCCCGGATAGACCTCCATCCCGTACTGGAAATGAAGACGATCATCACCGGCATCAAACGCATCAGCCGCGATCAGAGCATCGGCTACGGCGGTACGTATAAAGCTCCGCGCCAGATGACGGTGGCTACTATTCCCGTCGGCTACTTTGAAGGTATCGATCGCCGGCTTTCAAATGTCGGTTTTGTCGAACTCGATCATAAAGGCGCGCACTGCCCGATCGTCGGCCGCGTGAGCATGAATATCACCTCCATCGACATAAGCAGCCAGCCGGACATCGGGATCGGATCGGTCGTCACGGCCATCAGCAATACCCGCTCCGATCCAAATTCCATCGAATCAATGGCGCGGCTATGCGCAACCATCCCTTACGAAATAGCTGTGCACATACCGGCGCACCTGAAACGGCTGGTGGTGTCTTGACACAAACCATACGGGCGGCTTTTTTTGTATAATCCTATAATGATCAATCCCAAAATTGGAAAGCTGATGGTTTTCAAACAGCCGTCGGAACTGGCTCAATTTGCTGCCCAGCACATCATTTGCCTGGCCAAGGAAGCAATCGAGCATCAAGATCGATGCACGTTAGTCCTCGCCGGTGGAACAACTCCAAAGGCAGTCTACGAATTGCTGGCGGACCATTTTTCAAAGGAAATCGAATGGAACAAGGTATTTCTGTTTTTAGGTGACGAACGTTTCGTCCCAAACGACCACAAAGATAGCACGTATCTCATGGTGAAGAACTCGCTATTGAACCGGATCACCATCCCAGCCAAAAACATCTTTCCGGTCCCAACCTTTGCTTCCTCTGTGGACGAAGCTGCCAGACTCTATAACAGCACTATCGTCGAGTTCTTTGGAAACTCTACTCCAAAGTTTGATCTGGTGCTTCTGGGAATGGGTCCGGATGGACACACGGCCTCGCTTTTTCCGACATCACCGACACTGATTTCAAAAAATCTTGTGGCCGCGGAAACGAACTCGCCCAAGCCGCCACTACAACGAATAACTCTTACGTACAGAGCATTTAATGGCGCTGACAATATTGTTTTTATGATAACTGGCGCTGATAAGGCACACACGCTGCGAGAAGTTTTGGGGGCAAGACAGGACTTCCATCGCCTTCCGGCGCAGGGCATCAGACCTCATGATGAACGTTTGCTATGGCTCGTCGATAAAGAAGCCGCCAGTCAGCTAGACTAATTTAATTTAGAGATATTTTGCAAACTCAGAACTTTTCTGTAGTCCAAAGACGCCATTCAGGCACCCTAGTTCAATTGTGCGGAGGGAGGGATTTGGTCCTTACAGGACAAGTACAGGCTTCGCATTTTCTCTAATCTCGCTACGCTCGATTCTCGAAAATATGCTCAGCCTTTTCAAATCCCGCCACGCAAAGCGCTCAAGCGCTTTGCTCTGCGCCCACTCAAAAATCCGCTATCGCGGATTTTCTCGTGTGCGCAGGGAGGGATTTGAACCCCCGTAGCCCATAGGGCGATGGATTTACAGTCCATTGCAATTGACCGCTCTGCCACCTGCGCTCGTGACATCGACACCCGGCGATGCCCGAGAGCATCGCCGCAAAAGATCGCGCATGTAGTCTAGCAGTTTTCGGATGGTTTAGCCAGACACCGAGCCGGGGCCGACCTACGAACACATCGCCCTGACTTCGGAGACTATCTGATCGAGTGATGTTGCCGCTTTAACCAAGAACTTTTGAGCGCCGAGCGCGCGCGCCTTTTCTATGTCAGACGGCTTGGAAAGGTTTGATAAAACCATTTTTGGAACAGCGCGTAATCTGGCGTCGGCATTGACCGCCTGCAATATGTCAAAACCGCTCATGCCCGGTAGTATGAGATCGACGACGATCACGTCAGGAATGACGCTTTTCAGCGTGTCGAGAGCCTCTTCGCCATTCTTCGAATGATACAGATCAAAACCCGAAGACAGAAGCTTCTTGGCCAAGATCGTACCGATCAGGCGGTCATCCTCGACCCACAAGAGCTTCTTTTTGGCGACATTTTGCGCGCCGCCAGCCGCCATATTGGCAGCAAGACCGGCGTGATTGAACTGGCGGTTTATCTTGGTTACGATATCAGCCGGGTCGGCGTGAAGTGCCATGATGTATTCAGCCACGCTGCCAGGCGGCACGTTGCGCATATTGATGGGCACACCCTGAGTCGAGAGCAGGAATACGGGAATCTTGGCTAGCAGGGGTTCGGCTTGCTTCTTGGAGAGAACGGTGTAGCCGTCAATGCCAGGCAGGGTGATGTCGATAAGCACCAGATGCGGTAACGTGTCGTAGATCGATTTCAAGCCCTCGGTGCCGTTCTGCACGCTGGTGACATGATCGTAGCCGTCCTTATTCAAGGCGACTGCCAATTGATTCCCGAACGAACCATCGCCGGTTATGATCAAAATTTTCTCGGTCTTGGAACTGACAGTCATGGTAAAATGATGAGATTATATTATATCGTACTTGCATCAGGCCTTCCAGATATGCCGGAACCGCATTTATCAACAGCGCGGATCGGTTGTCAGATATAGGCGCTGATGGCTCCCTTGATCGAGTTGATCGGGATCGAAAAGCTGATATTGCTCGAGCCTGAGACAGTGGCCACATTCATGCCGATAACATCGCCGGAAAGATCGATAAGCGGTCCTCCCGAATTGCCGAGATTGATGGAGGCATCGGTCTGGAAGACGCCATTCAAGGTCTCCGAATTTCCCTGCGGATCGGATGCGCTGATGGTTCGATCAAGACCGGAAATGATGCCGACCGACACGGAATTGTTATACTCGCCGAGCGCATTGCCGATAGCCACCACGGTTTGCCCCAGTTTTACGGCCGATGAATCGCCCAGAGACGCGATGGTCGGATAGGTACCGTCAATTTTGATCACGGCCACGTCGTTATTGGGATCGCGGTAAACAACCGTGGCGGTTTTTTGCGAGCCGTTCGACAGAAGCACAGTGTAATCGGCACTGGTATCCGATACGACGTGACGATTGGTGAGGATGTAGCCGTTGTGGGATATCAGAAATCCCGATCCGGCGCCGATCTGCTGCATGTACGAACCCTTCTGCTGATAGACGGGGATCTGGAAGTTGAAATCTTTGAACAGCGGGTTGTCGCCAAAGGGATTCACATATTGCACCTGGAGATTTGGCACATCCTTGGAAATAACCACCGAGACGACCGCCGGCGCGCTCTTGGCGACCGCGGTCGTCAAGAGCTGATCCTGGGTTTTGCCGGAATTAGCCACCTCATGCGCCAGAGCGTTAGCGGTAGCGGCAACACTCCGCGTCGTCGAGGCCTGCGATTGCGAAAGTGACTGGTATCTGGATTCGAGCAGGCTGATCTGGCGGCTCAATGAGGCAACCTCATTGAGATTGAACATGCCGACGCCGAGGGTCACCAAAAAAGCCGCCACAACTACCAGCTTGAATAAGGCATTCATGGACATACAGACGGTACGAGAGCGG
This sequence comes from Patescibacteria group bacterium, assembly GCA_028864955.1. GTDB lineage: Bacteria > Patescibacteriota > Minisyncoccia > Phycocordibacterales > PALSA-1337 > C7867-002. The sequence goes on from JAGWLE010000014.1 coordinate 10,489, forward strand.
CCGTCATTTCGGTGTCCAGGCCCGGAGCGAGGTCGGACCTAGCGAGGTCGGACCTCGCTGTCCCTGATATCGGCCACTATTCCTGGAAAATCCTCAAGTAGGAAATGGCCCTTGTCCGCACATACGCGCGACTCTGCTCGTGGCAGAAGCCTTTGATATTTGGCCAGATCGCCAAAATTAACGACAGGATCGTCTTTGCTATGGTACAGATGGACTTTTGGCCCAAGCTCGGCCAGACGCGCCAATTTTCCATCGAGCATGAAATCGACAATTTTGTCCGCCGGCCCAGTCGCATATGGCGCTGCCACCAGAAAGACGGATCCGATGTCTTTCGGAAATTCAGCCTCCGAGATATATTTGGCCAGGAAAATGCCGCCGAGTGAGTGACCAACAAAGATTACGCCATCCCGCATGAACGGCACGAGCTTGTCGAAATATATTTTCCACTCCAGATACTTGGCGTTTGCTGCGCAAGGCATGATCGGTTTGATGACGGCGTAGTCCGGGCCGAGCGCTTCTTGCAAGCCGTCGCGCCAGCGCTTCCTTGTGAGTGCCGCGAAATCATCCGCCGTAAACGTCTCGGCTTTGAGATCTTCAAGGTATGCATCGTACGAGTCGTACGTTGAGCCGCCGTGGATGAAGATAATCTGTGTCATG